>JAGCXX010000161.1 GCA_017961115.1 Prevotella sp.
GCATGTATCTCCTGAGAAAATATTTCGTGCAGGGTATATCGCCTGATTATAAGCGTGCCGCCGTCCTGGCGGAGAAAATGCTGGAGAAACAACCCAAGAACGGAGAGCTTATCATCCTTGCGAGACAGTTGGAGCAGTTGAAAAACGGCATGGTGGGCACGAAAGCGCCCCGTTTTAGCGGTTCACGCTTGGGCGGCGGTTCGGTGACGGAGGCCGACCTGGGCGATGACATCGCCGTGGTCAGCACCTGGAGCAGTTGGAGCTACGAGAGCATGGAGATGCAGCGGCAGTTGCGTCGCAAGGCAAAGGCATCGGGAGGGCGTATCCGATTGGTGAGCATCTGTCTGGATGCCGACAAGAAGGCATGTGAGCGGGTGGTGGAGCGCGACACGCTCGACACCTATCCCATCATTTTCGATGGTCAGCTTTTCGAGTGTCCCGCCATGAAACAGACAGGACTCTCCACCGTGCCCGACAATGTGGTGTATCACCATGGAAAAGTAGTGGCGAAAGGCCTGAACCTCAATGAACTCAAGCAGAAGCTTGATGAGTTGTGAGAGGTGAGAGGTAAGAGATCGGACACGTCGGACAAGTCGGACAAGTCGGACAGGTCGGACAGGTCAGACAGGTCCGAAAAAAATAAAATAATAAAAGATGCTTGCGAAAACCTATTGTGCAGCAGTGGTGGGGCTAGAGGCTACTACCATCACCATCGAGGTGAACATGACGCGTGGCGTGATGTTCAATCTCTCTGGGCTGGCTGATGCTGCCGTGAGGGAAAGCTACTCGCGCATCACCGCCGCGCTGCCCAATGTAGGATACAAACTGCCGCTGTCGTGCCTCACCATCAACTTGTCGCCGGCGGACATCAAGAAGGAGGGAAGCAGTTACGACCTCTCCATCGCCATCGGCATCCTTGCCGCCCATGGCAAGATACCGGTCGCCAACCTCGACAAATATATGCTGGTTGGGGAATTGGGGCTTGACGGCAAGCTCAAGCCCATACGCGCAGCACTGCCCATCGCCATCAGGGCGAGGAAGGAGCATTTCAAAGGTCTGGTTGTTCCGCGGGACAACGTGAGGGAGGCGGCGGTGGTCAACAACCTGGAGGTGTATGGCATGGACGACATCACACAGGTGGTGGCTCTGCTCACCGGCGCGGAGCATCCCGAACCCACTGTGGTGGACACCCGCAAGGAGTTTTATGAGCAGCAATATAATTTTGAACTCGACTACGCCGACGTGCGCGGACAGGAGAACGTGAAGCGCGCCCTGGAGGTGGCTGCTGCTGGAGGACACAATATCATCATGATAGGACCGCCGGGAAGTGGGAAGTCGATGATGGCGAAACGCCTGCCCAGTATCCTGCCGCCGTTGTCGCTCGCTGAGAGCCTGGAGACCACCCAGGTGCACTCTGTGGCAGGCAAACTGAGCCGTGACACGTCGCTCATCTCGCAAAGACCATTTCGCGCGCCCCACCACACCATCTCACAGGTGGGACTGTGTGGCGGTTCGCTCAGCGCACAACCTGGTGAGGTGTCTTTGGCACACAATGGGGTGCTCTTTCTTGACGAGTTGACCGAGTTTTCGAAACAGACCCTTGAGGTGCTGCGCCAACCCCTCGAGGACCGCAAAATCACCATCGCACGGGCGAAATACACGGTGGAGTACCCATGCTCGTTTATGTTTGTGGCTTCGATGAACCCCTGTCCGTGCGGGTATTATGGCGACCCCACCCATACCTGTGTGTGCACGCCAGGACAGATACAGCGGTATATGAGTAAGATATCGGGTCCGCTGCTCGACCGCATCGACATCCAGTGTGAAATCTCCGCCCTGAGTTTTGAGGACATCTCAAAAGCGGCGCCAGGTGAACCGTCGTCAGCCATCCGAGAGCGGGTCATCAAGGCGAGGGCTATCCAGGAGAATCGCTTCAGCTCCCTCCCCAAGGGGGTGGGAGGCCGCATCCACTGCAACGCGCAGATGACGGAGCGGATGATACACCAATATGCCGAACCTGATGCCAAGAGCCTCGAACTCCTCCGTCTTGGCATGGAGCGCCTCAAACTCTCGGCACGCGCCTACAACCGCATCCTCAAGGTGGCACGCACCATCGCCGACCTCGACAACTCGGAGCGTGTGCAGAGTCACCATATCGCCGAGGCCATCGGCTATCGCAACCTCGACCGCGGCGACTGGGCAGAAAGAGGGATGTAGTCTGACAAGTCCGACAAGTCCGACAGGTCTGACAAGTCCGACAGGTCTGACGTGTCCGACAAGTCCGACGTGTCCGACGTCAAGATAATCACTTGATTAACAATAACTAAAAACAATGAAAACAAGACAATTGCTACGCAGAGCCATGGCCACGGCTGCAATGGTGGCCTTTTGCCTGACAGGCATGTGTTTCACTGCAGACGACACCCCCGCCTCACGGGTAGTGGAAGAGGGCGGAACGGGTCCCTATAAGGCTATCATGAAGGAAGACCCGACACTCAAGGCCCATACGCTGTTTGTTCCGCAGGACCTCTCCAAGTTCGGTCCCAAGAACCTCCTTCCTGTTCTGGTGTGGGGCAATGGGGCATGTGCCAACTCACCCTTTGAGCACTACAAATTTCTCAATGAGATTGCCTCATACGGCTATGTCGTGCTCGCCACAGGTTTCTTCCCCGAGGAGGGACAGCGCTACCGCGGTCCGATGTCGACCACAGAACAGCAGATAGAGTCGATGGACTGGATTATCGCGCAGAATTCAGACAAGAATTCGCCTTATTACAACAAGATTGACGTGAAGAACATCGCTGTCGCCGGTATGTCTTGTGGAGGACTGCAGACCCTATTCAACTGTGCTGACCCCCGTATCAAGACACTGATGATTTGCAACAGCGGACTGTTCAACCAAGAGAATGCCGGCAGTGCGGTGGGCGGCATGCCCATGCCTCCCAAGTCGAAACTGAAGGAAATCCACACCTCCATCATCTATATCCTTGGTGGTGAGAAGGATATTGCCTACGGCAACGGCATGGACGATTTCCACCGTATCGACCATGTGCCGGCATGTGCTGCCAACCTCCCTGTGGGACACGGCGGAACCTACGCACAGCCACACGGCGGTGAGTTCTCTGTGGTGGCTCTGGCTTGGCTCAACTGGCAACTCAAGGGTGACTCCCAGGCAGCCAAGATGTTCAAGGGCGCCGACAACGAACTCTCCAAGCGGGAGGGATGGACGCTGGAGAAAAACGCTTTGATGGAGTAATTGGAGAGGAGTAGGAGTAACTGAATTACTTCAACTTCACCACCTCAAGGAGTTTCACCTTGAAAATCAGTGCGGAGTGGGGGGGGATATTCTTTGAACCCTCTTCTCCGTATCCCAATTGCCAGGGGATATAAATCTCCCAGGTTGAGCCTTCAGGCATCAGTGTGAGGGCATTCTGAAGGCCGGGGATGACATTTGCCACGGGGAGTTCCATGATATCCTTACCCCAGTGCGACTCCACCAACTTGCCATTGGTCAGCCTCACCTCGAAGTTCATCTTCACACGCTTGCGCTTGTTGGGTTTGTTGCCAGTGCCTTCCTGCAGCACCTTGTATTGGATGCCGTTCTCCTCCACCACGCCATCTTTCTGCTTGTTCTCCTCCATCCAGCGGTCGGCAGGGAAGGTGTCGCGCACTACGGCGACGGTGGCTGCGGTGTCTTTCTCTTCGGAAGCGGCTTGTTGGGCTGCCTCCTTGTTGTTGCTGCCTCCACAAGAGGCGATAATCATCAGGCCTGCTGCGGCCAAGAAAAATAGGGCCTTTCTCATAGTTGATA
>JAGCXX010000162.1 GCA_017961115.1 Prevotella sp.
AAGAGAAGAATAGGATATGGCACTGACCGACTACACATCACTAATGAAAGTCACTGCGCGGGTGATGCGTGGCACCACTCCACGGTTGCTGTGGAAATTTGTCTACAACTTCGGCATGCGCAACGTAATCAACATGTCTGCATTCAGCCGGCGTTTGAAGAAAAACAAGCCTTTCTTCCCTGCATTCATGATGATATCCGTCACCGAGTCATGCAATCTGGCATGCTCTGGCTGCTGGGTGTCGAAAGGAGGGAAAAAGAGCCTCACGATTGAACAACTCGACGGAATCATCAGCCAGTCGAAATCACAAGGCAGTTATTTTTTCGGCATCCTTGGTGGTGAGCCACTGATGTACCGTGGACTGTTTGATGTACTAGCCAAACACCCCGACTGCTATTTCCAAATATTCACCAACGCCACCCTTATCACCCCAAAACTGGCCGAGCGGATGAAAAGTTTGGGCAATGTCACTCCTCTCATCAGCATAGAAGGCCTGCGTGATGAAAGCGACCGCCGCCGTGGCAGCGACGATGTTTACGAGCGGACATTGAACGGTCTTCGTGCCTGTCGCAAGGCAAAACTCATCTTTGGTGTGGCAGCCAGTATCTGCAAGTCAAATTTCGAAGAACTGGTCAGCCGCCAGCACCTTGAGAATATGGCTCATGAAGGGGCTGCATTCCAATGGTACTACATCTATCGCCCTGTGGGAGCCGACCCACATCCGGAGAAAGCGCTCAGCAAGGAGCAGATACGCCAGTTGCGGCAATTCATTGTGGACCAGCGGCGCAATGCTCCACTCATCATCATTGATGTGTACTGGGGAGCCGACGGCAAAGCCATCTGCCCTGGCGCCACAGGAATGAGCCATCATGTGTCGCCATCGGGTTTCGTAGAATTTTGTCCCCCATTGCAGATGGCTGTTGAGCAGCTCGATGCCAAAGCCAGCAACCTTGTAAGTATTTGCAACAACTCGCAGTTTTTGTCCGACCTGAGGCAGATGACAGCCAGCACCAGCCGTGGCTGCATACTGCTCGAAGACCCGGAGAAACTGGCCGACTTCCTTATCGACCATCATGCGATAGACACCACAAGCCGGGCAACATTCCTCGAGGAGTTGCGCAAGATGCATCCTGTAGCAGGTCATGACATGCGTGAGGAGGCCATTGCCGAGAAGAACCCCCTCTATCGTATGCTTCAAAAACGTTATTTCTTCGGTTTTGGAGCCTATGGATGACATCAAACTATTGAGTATACGGATATTCATCTAAACCCTATAAAGTCGAGAAGCATTTTGAACAGAGCTTGTCCATCACCCCATATACAGCGTACCCGATTGCGCCGCCTGGCTCATGAATTCACCAGAAACAAGATGCTTGAGCCACCATTGTCACTCAATGACCTTGAGAAACTTGCCACCGAGTTTCTCATGGTCTACAATCTTGACCTGTCACTGCGCGATTGGGTGATGATAGAACTGCACAACGGGGTGTGGATGGACACGGTGGCAAGCATACCCCATGAGAGGCGTTTGCTGCTACTGCCCAAATGCCTTAGGAATGCAGCAGATTGCGAGGGTGAGATGGATGACCTGGGACTGCTCTGCCACAACTGCGGACGCTGTGTCATACCCAACCTGCAACAATTGGCCGACAGTCACGGTATGCTTTCCATGGTGGCAGAGGGATTTACCAGTGTCATCGAACTCATCCGCCAACATGTGGTCGATGCCGTAATCGGAGTAAGTTGCATCGACTCTTTGGAAAAAGCGTTCCCCCTGCTTGTGAGCCATGCCGTACCGGGGATTGCCATCGCCCTCAACGATGGCGGATGCCACAACACCCATGTTGACACCGACTATGTAGCAGAACTGCTGCCACAACGTATCGACCAGACATTGAATTTGTTGGACTACGACCAAATACGCAGCGAAGTGGACAAATGGTTTGTTCCAGAGAACCTCTCGCAGATACTAACCCCAGCCACAGACACCACCACCAGAGCGTCGCTGCAGTGGATGCTCAGCGGAGGGCGCCGATGGCGACCATTCCTGCTGGCAGCAGTATTCGCCGCACTGTCGAAACTACAGGCCAACGATTTCCCAGAAGAAGTGAAGCGTGCTGCCGTAGCCGTGGAATGCTTCCACAAGGCATCGCTCATTCACGACGACATTCAAGACAACGACCTCGTGCGCTATGGACAGCCCACGATACATGTGCGCTATGGGCAATCCATGGCCATCAATATCGGCGACTTGCTGCTCGGCGAAGGATACCGACTTCTCGCTTCCCTGCCCAACAAAGAACATCTCGCCGTAGTAGCCAACGCACACGTCAGCCTATGCTTAGGACAAGGTGCAGAACTCTCATGGCATCCCGACCAATCCATCACCATCCAAGATGTGCTGCAGATATTCCGGCAGAAAACCGTCCCAGCCTTCGAAGTTGCCCTGAAACTCGGTCTCTTATCCGCCAATGGAGACAAGAGCACTGCAGAAATGCTTCATCGCTACTCCGAGAATCTTGGTATCGCATACCAATTGAAAGACGACCTTGACGACATCTCCGACGAGCATACCGTCAAGCCATCCGCAGTGAAAGCCATGCAACTGGAGCATCCCCAAGCCACATCTGACGAAATAAAGACAATGGTATCACAATTAGCCAACGAATATCATACCCGCGCCCTCGCAGCACTGGGTTCAATAGACTCTTTTGAACTGAAACGCCTGCTGTTTCAAGCCACTGAGAAAATTCTCGGCACATAAGTTTAAATGCAAAAATCCAGCAATGACTCTACATCAACCAATCACTTACACCCTGCTTCAAACGCTACGCCAATCAACCGAGAGGCTTAGTCCACAGGCACGCCAATTGGTAGTACAATTTGTGGAAAGCCAGCGTGTTGAAGGTGAGGCTTTCAAAGACAGAGGAGGAAGGGCCGACCTCTACTACACCATGTTTGGATGGATGCTTGTCTATGCCTTAGGCATTCCCAGCAACAGCCAACAGCGCAAAGCCTTTTTGGAAGGAGTGAACAAACCGAGGTTGGATGAGTTGCACCAAACGGTATACAAACTATGTTCGTTGCTGCACAAATTGCTCTCGCTTCCAAAATACACCCCTGATGCGGTGTTGCGCTTACTCTCAAGTGACGAAGCACTTAACCAGTTCTTCGAGGCATACCAGCGACACGGTGGAGGGGGAGGCACAAATGCCAGAGCGGCACGGCTGGCCAACTCTACGAGAGCCACAGCCGACCTCACCGACCCATTTTTGGCGATGCAGGACGAGACCGGCGGCTTCCGTGCCCACTCCGGGGCACCTTTCCCCGACTTGTTGAGCACGTCAGTGGCAGTATTCGCCCTAAATATGCACGGCATTGCCCCACGATACGATGTGAAACCCTTCATAGAGGCCCACTGGCAGGAAGACGGCAGTTTCGTTGCCTCTCTGCTCGATGCGTATGGCGATGTGGAATACGAGTTTTATGGACTATTGGCATTAGGCTCTATCAATCTTTAACAACCGAATGACATTGACTACCGAAGAGAAGATATCTGCTATAAGGCATGATGCGACAAATCGACTGTTCGCATTGCGGCGCAGCGACGGCATGTGGGAAGGCCACTTGTCGAGCAGCGCCATATCCACCTCGGTATCCATATTCGCATTGAGCCTCATCAACCACGACAAATACAATAAAGAAATAGAAAATGGCACTGCATGGCTCTTGCGCACCATGAAGCCAGAAGGAGCCTGGGGTGACAGTGTGGAAAGTCCCGTCAACATGTCGGCTACATTGCTTTCCTACACCGCTTTGCACCATCTGAAACAAGTGCCGGAAGCAACCGAGCACTATATCCGCGAAACACTGGGATGGAAAGACGAGCAGCAATTGACTGACGGTGTGCTGGCCTACTATGGAAGCGACCTGACATTTTCCGTACCCATACTGATGATGTGTGCTTTGGCTGGCATAGTCAGCGATTGGAAACGCATTCCACCCTTCCCCTTCGAATTGGCTGTGCTTCCTCAACGCACATTCCGCTTTCTCAATCTTCCAGTGGTGAGCTATGCCATACCCGCACTAATCGCCATAGGCATATTGCAGAACAGAAAGAGGCGCACATGGCTGAGTGGGATGCGTGAATTGTTCACATCACGTGCTCTACGTGTTCTTTCCAAACTGCAGCCCAGCGACGGCGGTTTTCTCGAAGCAGCACCTCTCACCGCTTTCGTATCCATGTGCATGGCAGAAGCCGGTTTTCGCGAGCATCCCGTAACCCAGGCTTCAGCCCAATTTCTGTGCGACACGGTGAGGTCCGACGGGGCATGGCCTATCGACACCAACTTGGCAGGATGGGTGACATCGCTGGCAGCACGTGCCCTGCGCGATGAACTGCCTGACAGAGAACGTCTGGCTGAAATCATACGGAGCAATGCCACCAGGACACAGCATCCATTCACGGGTGCAAAAGCAGGCGGATGGGGATGGACCAACCTCAGCGGCAGCGTACCTGACGGCGATGACACTTCTGGAGCTTTGGTTGCTCTTCACGCCTTGTTGGACGGGAAATATGTGGACGAGGTAGGAGCCGGCATCGACTGGCTTATCGATTTGCAGAACAAGGATGGCGGGATGCCGACCTTCTGCCGCGGATGGGGCAAGCTGCCCTTTGACCGCAGCACTCCCGACATCACCGCACATGCCATATTGGCCATGAGCCTTTGGGTGAACTCTTTGCCTGAAAGCCAAAAGTCCCGTTGCAGGAAAAGCATCAGCCGCATGACATCATGGCTGGAGAAAGCCATGACAAAGGAAGGTTCATGGAATCCGCTTTGGTTTGGCGACCAGGATGCCGACGACGAAAAGAATGCCGTCTATGGGGCAGCCACGATTATCGACTACCTAAAAAGCAGTGGCCTCGGCATCCAATTGCCCGTCACCCAAGCTCTTCGCTTCCTGCTTGACAGCCAAAACCCCGATGGCGGATGGGGTGGAAACAAGGGAGTGAAATCAAAAGTGACCCTCACGGCAAAAGCCATTGGCGCACTGAGCCACTTCCGACCCGACACCAATGAAGCCATCAGACGCGGCATAGACTATCTCTACAAACGATATGAGATGGGAACGCTCTACGACCGTGAGCCCATCGGACTATATTTCTCACGTCTCTGGTATTCAGAAGAACTATATAATATCACTTACCTGATATCCGCACTCCGACAATTATGAGCAGAACAAAAATCATCACACTATCCACCGCAGCAATATGGCTTGTCGTTTTGGTTGGCTGGCACCTGTATAACCCAAGTGCCGGATTCACCACATTTGTCCCTGGAGCCGACAACCGTCCTCCAGGCAGTAAGCGCAAAGCCGATGACGTGGTAATAGGAGAATTCTTCATGAAATATGATGCCAAAGCCGCTGAGGGACTGACCGGCGTGTGGCCAGGTTTCCGTGGAAAAGACAGAAACAACATTGTGAAAAACGACACCCCCATACAACTTAGCGACGGCGACTTCAAAGAACTTTGGTCGGTGGAGACTGGCGAGGGCCATGCCTCACCCGTGGTATGGCAGGGCCGTGTATTTGTCCTCGACTACATTGAGGAAATATCAAGCGACGCCCTGCGCTGCTTCAACCTCACCACCGGAGAGGAATTATGGCGGCGCTGGTATCGGGTGCCCATGAAGCGAAACCACGGATTCAGCCGTACGATACCGGCTATCACTCCCGACGGACATGTGGTGAGCATAGGGCCAGAAGGTCATGTGATGTGCTGCGATGCCACCACCGGCATAATGAAGTGGTCGATAGACATGAAGAAGGAATACCATACGGAGATACCATTCTGGTACACCGGCCAATGCCCTCTCATATATAATGATGAACTCATCATTGCCCCCGCCGGCACCGACACCCTGATGGTGGGCATAGACCTGAAGACAGGCAAACCCCGATGGGCGACGCCCAATGCCGAGAAGTTGAAAATGTCGCATTCTTCCATCATGCCCATGACCCTTGGTGGCAAGCCCACTTTTGTCTATGCCGGTGTGGGAGGAGTTTGCGGCATATCTGCCGATGGTGCCGACAAAGGCAAGCAGTTATGGTTTGCCGATGCATGGCAGCCATCTGTGATAGCCCCCTCCCCACTCCAGCTGAACAGCAACCAGATATTTCTCGTTGCCGGCTATGGTGCCGGAGGCGGTCTGCTGCAAGTGAATCCATCGGGAGGTTCCTGGCAAGCCAAGGTGACCGACCAATACAAGGCCGACAGTGGGTTGAGCAGCGAGCAGCAGACACCCATCCTCTACAATGGCATGATTATCACGATTCTGCCCAAGGACGGCGGTGGCATGAGAGAGCGTATCTCCATCTACTCACCATCAAACCTGCACCGACCAGTTTGGAACTCCGACAGTGACGAGCGGTTTGGCCTGGGTCCGTACCTGGTGATTGACCACAACCTCTTCGCCTTTAAGGAAGATGGTCAGCTATATGTTTATGAAATAGGCAACAACTCCATGCGGTTGCTCCGCCACCAGACCGTAATCAAAGATGGTGTTGACGCATGGGGACCGATGGCATATTCCGACGGGATGTTGCTCCTGAGAGATGCAAAAAACATAAAATGCCTGAAAATAACGAAATAAGACAAGTGATATGGAAAGAGATCAAAAAAACATGTCGCGCCGCAAGTTTCTGCAAGTAAGTGGCTCCCTGATGATTGGCGCAGCATTCGCTGGCGTGATAGGCCGCAGCCTATGGAAATTGTTCAACAGTCCAGGAGATTTGTTTTATGACGCCAAGACAGCCAAGCGCAACAAAGCCAAAGAAGAAATGGCCAACTATGTATCGCCGTATCGGCTGACATCCGGTTTTATCGCTCCAGATGTCATCACGGCGCTTGAAGTGCTCGACAAGCAGATTGTCATTGCTACCCCCAACAACATTCTCCTCTATGGACTGGATGGCAGTTTGGATGAGAATTTTGCCATTCGCAGCGACCTGCGCGACATGGCTGTATTTGCCGGCAAGATTTACCTGCTTTTTGCCTCACGAGTGGAAGTCTACGACCCTCAAGGAAACCTATTGCAGGAATGGAACGCCTGCAGCGACGACGCAGACTATTGTTCGCTGACAGTGTTCGATGCAGGAGTGTTTGTCACCGATGCCCAGGCAAAGAACATTTGCCAATACCATCTCGACGGTTCCTTGGCACGGTTTATCGAGAGTCCGAAAGGATTTGTGGTACCAAGCTACTCTTTTGGCATCACCAATCTTAATGGTTCTGTATTCTGTTCCAACCCTGGCAGACATCAGGTGGAGCAATATACGGCCAAGGGCGAATTCGTGGCTTCATTTGGCAAGTCGGGAATTGGTGCCGGCGAGTTCAGCGGATGCTGCAATCCTGTGCAAATCACCACGACAGCCACTGGAGAACTGCTCACCAGCGAGAAAGGTTTGCCACGTATCAGTTGCTACGCAAGTGACGGCACCTTCCGCAGCATCCTACTCGACGACAAGGCTCTTGGCGGCGGACATGCTGCCTACGACGTGCGTATGATGGACAACAAACTCATCGTGACAGGAGCCAACAAGGTGTCCGTTTTCCAATATGACAACCGGCGCTCAGCCCAAACCCAGTGTGGGTCATGCACTGTGGATTGTCCTATGAAAGTTATAAGTTGAATATTATGGAAGAGGATAAGAATAAACTCAACAGCCCTATGGCCCGCCGCGACTTCCTGTGTAAGTGCGGCACATGGATTACAGGCGGTTCACTGCTGGCATTAGGCAATGTGCTGGCTATCAAATCATCGGCCAAAGAAGGCGAAATGATGTGGCAAATCGACCCAGAGAAATGTCTGCAATGCGGACGCTGCCAAACCGAATGTGTGTTGCCGGTGTCTGCTGTCAAGTGCTTCCATGCCAATCAAGTATGCGGCTATTGCGACCTGTGCGGCGGATACTACCGAGCCAATGTGAAGGAGCTTGACACCGCAGCCGAAAACATGCTCTGTCCCACAGGTGCCATCACCCGAAAATTTGTGGAGGAACCCTATTTCGAGTACACCATTGACGAGAGCCTATGCAACGGATGCGGAAAGTGTGTCAAGGGCTGCTCATCGTTTGGCAACGGTTCCCTGTTTCTCCAAATTCAGCAGGAACTGTGCCTGAATTGCAATGAATGTAAAATCTCCAAGGTCTGTGTCTCCGGAGCCATACAACGGGTACCGGTAAAATCGGCCTATAAATTGAAAGACCACGCATGAGACGAACAATAGCAAACATCCTTGTCCTACTGGCACCTGTTTCGGCATTTGCAGTGGCACGTTTTCCCAAGCCCGACTTCACCTCAGGCTACGAATATCCCGAGATTACCCACGGGATGCCCTGGGAGACATTTTGGTCGTGGCTCGACGTGCTGCTGCTGATAGCCCTGATGGGAGTGGTGGTTTGGGCCGTATATCGCAAGCCCAGCCGTCGCGTCATTTTTCTGGTCAGCATTTTCTCAGTGCTCTATTATGGATTCTTCCGAACAGGGTGCGTATGCAGCATCGGTTCGGTGCAAAATGTCGTCCTTGCCCTTGCCGACAGCGGTTACAAGATGCCCTTGGTGGTGCTTTTCCTTTTTCTCCTGCCACTGGCCTTCACCTTCTTCTTCGGACGGGTGTTTTGTGCGGGTGTTTGTCCGATGGGAGCATTGCAGGAACTGGTCAATGTCAGCAATTTCCGCATTTCACGTGCCATTAGTTCCGCATTGGGCATCATCCCCTGGATTTACCTTTCGTTTGCCATACTGTATGCAGCCACACGAAGCCAGTTCATCATCTGCCGTTTCGACCCCTTCATCGGAATATTCCGTTTCAGTGGTGATGTGGGGATGATTGTCTTTGGCGTACTGTTGCTGGTGTTGTCGGTATTCGTAGGCCGTCCCTTCTGCCGTTTCCTATGTCCATATGGAGTACTGCTGGGAGTGGTGAGTTCGGTGTCACTCCGCCGTGTGGAGGTGACCAAGAAGACATGCATCAACTGCACACTCTGCCACAATGCCTGTCCCGTGGACGCCATCCGGGCACCCTATGCCTACAAGGGAGGTGAAAAACGTCAGACGGGCATGCGCCGTGTGCTGCTCTATCTGACGCTCGTTCCCTTGTTAACCTTTGGTTGCGGCCTGCTGCTTTCCACACAGAGCGACAAATTGAGTTTGGCACACCGTGATGTATACCTCTACACCTTGCTGCAAGCCGACATCGACACAGATGAGATGCCTGATGAGGTAGAAGCGTTCCACGAAATGGGGCGTTCGATGGAAGAACTTGAAACATCCGTTGAAGATGTGCGCAATTCATTCTACAGATGGTCATGGTTTTCCGGAGCCCTCTTCGGTTTCGTACTCGGCTGCAAACTGGTGCGTCTGTCGGTGAAGCGTACGCGCAAGACCTATGAGATAGAGCCATCGGCCTGTGTGGCCTGCGGCAAATGTTTTGATTACTGTCCACAAAATATATTCAAG
>JAGCXX010000020.1 GCA_017961115.1 Prevotella sp.
ACGGACGCCTCCCCCTGCTGGTCTGTGTCACCGACACCTCCATCATCGAGAGCATCCGCCTCGCCCATATCGCAGCCGACTGCGGTGCCGACGGCGTGGTGTCCGCCCCACCCTATTACTTCGCCCCCGGTCAACCCGAACTGGCACAATTTTATGAGGAACTCGTTCCACAACTTCCTCTGCCCGTCTTTCTATATAATATGCCCTCGCATGTAAAAGTGAGTTTTTCCCCCGAAACGGTGCGCCGCATCGCCCGCAACTCCCAGGTGGTGGGGTTTAAGGACTCCTCCGCCAACACCGTATACTTCCAGTCGGTGCTCTACAAGATGCGTGAGCGCCCCGACTTCGCCATGCTGGTGGGTCCTGAGGAAATTACTGGTGAGAGTGTGCTCTTGGGTGCCCATGGCGGCATCAACGGCGGAGCGAACATGTTTCCTGAACTCTATGTGGCAATGTACGATGCAGCCAAGGCAGGCAATCTCGGACGTGTGGTGCAGTTGCAGCAACTCATCATGCAGATTTCCACCACCATCTACACGGTAGGCAAGCATGGGTCAAGTTATCTCAAGGGTTTAAAATGCGCCCTCTCGTTGCTTGGCATCATCAAGGATGACTTCGTCGCCTCACCTTTCTATAAATTCGACCCACCCGAGCGCGACAAAATCAGCAAGGCCCTCGCTGCCCTACCCATCGAAAACGGAAAGCTGAAGTTATGAACACCATCGACCTCATCATCTTCTTTGTCTTCACCTTGGGTGTTGTCATCTTTGGCTGTTCGTTCTACAAGAAAGACAACACCTCCGCCGAGTTCACCCAAGCAGGCCGCTCACTGCCCGGCTGGGTGGTGGGCATGAGTATTTTTGCCACCTATGTCTCGAGCATCAGTTACATCGGTTATCCCGGCAAGGCTTTCGCCTCCAACTGGAACGCCTTTGTCTTCTCCCTTTCCATCCCCATCGCCAGTTATTTTGCTGCCCGCTATTTCGTGCCTTTCTACCGGAAAGGAGGCAGTGTCTCCGCCTACACCTTCCTGGAGGAGAAATTTGGCCGTTGGGCGCGCCTCTACGCCTCCGCCTGTTACCTGCTCACCCAGATAGCCCGCATGGGCAGCATCCTCTACCTGCTCGCCGTGCCGATGCACATCCTCATGGGTTGGAATCTCCACATGGTCATCATCGCCACGTCGGTCGCCATCATCATCTACTCGATGCTGGGTGGTCTGAAGGCTGTCATCTGGGCAGATGCCATCCAGGGCATCATCCTCATTGGTGGAGCAGTGCTGTGCCTCGCCATCCTCTGTTTCTCCATGCCCGAGGGCCCTGGTCAGGTGTTCGACCTCGCCATCCATTCCCCCGAGGGCAACAAATTCTCGTTGGGAGCATTCACCTCCGACCTCACCACGTCGACATTCTGGGTATGCCTCATCTACGGCATCTTCATCAACCTACAGAACTACGGCATCGACCAAAACTACGTGCAGCGCTATCATGCAGCGAAGACAGACCGCGACGCCCGTTTCTCCGCCTTGTTTGGCGGTTACCTGTTCATCCCCGTCTCCGCGCTGTTTTTCCTCATCGGTTCGGCACTCTACAGCTACTACACGGCACATCCGGGTTTGCTGCCCGACAACATCTCAGCCAAGCCCGACTACGTTTTTCCGTTCTTCATCGTCAACGGTCTCCCTGTGGGTCTGCGTGGTCTGCTCATCGCCTCCATCTTCGCCGCCGGCATGAGTACGGTATCCACCAGTGTCACCTCAGCTGCCACCATCATCCTCACCGACTACTACAAGCCTCTTGTCAAGCGCTCCTCTGAGCGCCGCGATGTGATGGTGCTCCGCCTGTCGAGTTGCATCGTAGGCATCATCGGCATCATTGTCGCCATCGCCATGCTCAGTGTGGAGAGCATCATCGATGCTTGGTGGAAACTGTCGTCCATCTTCTCAGGCGGTATGCTCGGACTATTCCTGTTGGGCATTCTCCCCCGTCGCATCGGCAGGTGGGCAGCCCTCATCGGCTGTGTGGCAGGCATCGTCGTCATCGCATGGATTTCCTTGGCAGGACTCTACGATCTCCCCGGCATCCACCTGCATGAGTATCTCGCCATCGTACTCGGCACCACCACCATCTTCATTGTGGGATTCCTGCTCTCACTTCTGGCACATAAAAAAGGAGTTTAGGAGTGTAGGAGTCTGGGAGTTTAGACATATGATTTTTTAATAGGAGTTTAGGAGTTTAGGAGTCTGGGAGTTTAGACATATGTTTTTTAATAGGAGTTTAGGAGTCTGGGAGTTTAGATATATATTTTTAATAGGAGTTTAGGAGTGTAGGAGTCTGGGAGTGTAGACATATGATTTTTAATAGGAGTTTGGGAGTGTAGGAGTTGCCCGAACTGACATCTTTTAATTTTTCAATCTTAATCTTTAATTTTTAATATTTAATCTTTAATCTTTTCACATGCCTACTTGGATATGGTATCCCGGCGACTTCGAGGTGTGGCTGGGCAATCGCTTCAACAACAGGCGCACAGAACGAGGTGCGATGTTTCCACCATTCTGGAAACAAGACTCACATTGGCCCACTGTGGAGTTCACCAAGATTGTTGAACTTGAGGAGGACGAGCAAATCACCATCACGGCAGAGGGACAGTTCAACTTCTCCGTTGACGGCAAGTTGCGCTACCCCCATTCCCAACAAATGATTCTCAAGGGTGAGCACAAGTTGAGTATCAAGGTGTGGAACCAAGCCACCCCGCCTTCATTGTTCATTGAGGGAAAGACCATCGTGACCGACTCCTCCTGGCAGGTCACCTACGAGGATAAGATTTGGATTGACGAGAATGGTGTGGCACATGGTTCTGGCATCTACGTCCCCGTCGGCTCATGGAACTTCAACAGTCCCGACACACCACCCTCATCCTTCCACCTACCGCGGAAGGAACTCCTTCCTATGAGCAAGGAGCAAATCTTTGACGAAGAAAAGAATCCGTGTGGCACACTCTACGATTTCGGCAGAGAAACCTTCGGGTATCTGAAGGTCATCCGCCTCGGGGAAGGCACAGTCAACATCTATTATGGTGAAAGCCGCGAGGAAGCCCTCGACACGGAGCATTGCGAGACACTCGACATATTGAGTTCTGCAGATATGCAGCGGCGAGCAGACACCTCGCCAGACAACTGGCACTATCTATTGGACAGCAAGGCATTCCGCTATGTCTTCATCATGCCAAATGCCACACCGTATGATGACGTAGCTATGGACTACGAATATGCACCTTTCGATGAGGAGCGCACCGGCACCTTCCGTTGTTCTGACGAGGAGTTGAACCACATCTGGGAAGTCGCCGCCTACACCATGGACCTCACCACCCGCGAGTTTTTTGTCGACGGTATCAAACGCGACCGCTGGACCTGGAGCGGCGATGCCATCCAGAGTTACCTGATGAACTACTACCTGCGCTTCGACACGGAGTGCGTGAGGCGCACCATCCGTCAGTTACGTGGCAAGGACCCAGTAACGGCACATGTCAATACCATCATGGACTACACGTTCTATTGGTTCAAGTCTATCCTTGACTTCTACCTCTACACCGGCGACCTTGCTTTTGTCCGTGAGATGTGGCCCAAGATGGTGACACTGATGGAATATGTGTTGAGCCGCACCAACGCCGACGGTATGGCAGAGGGACAGCCAGACGACTGGATTTTCGTCGACTGGGTGGATTTCCCCATGCACAAGCGCGGCACGCTGTGTTTTGAGCAACTGCTCTTCTGCAAGGCATTGGAGACTATGCACACCTGTTCCACGCTGTTGGGTATCGACAGCCATTACGGAACACTTGCCACCAACCTATTGTCAAAGGTGAGGGCCACTTTCTGGAGTGAGGAGCGCCATGCTTTCCTCCACGCCATCGAGGACGGAGAGATGAACGAGATGGTGACGAAGTTTCCCAATATGTTCGCCATCATCTACGGCTATGCCTCCCCTGAGGAGCAAGAGGCCATCCTCCGCCATGTGCTGCTCAACGAGCAGGTGGAAGCCATCACCACCCCCTATATGCGTTTCTATGAGTTGGAGGCCCTCTGTACCATGGGCAGGCAGGCCTCGGTTTTGCCAGAGATGAAAGCCTACTGGGGCGGTATGCTGCATGAGGGAGCTACCACGTTTTGGGAGAAATACATCCCGTCGGAGTATGGCACGCAGCATCTTGCCATGTATGGCCGTCCCTACGGCAAGAGTCTCTGCCATGCCTGGGGAGCCAGTCCTATCTATATCCTCGGCAAGTATTTCCTCGGTGTGACGCCCACCAAGGCGGGATACGAGGAGTATGAGGTGCGCCCCTGCCTCGGTGGTCTTGAGTGGATGGAAGGCAGTGTCCTCACTCCCTTCGGCAAGATAGAGGTCTCCGTCCATCCCGGTTCTGTGACAGTTCGCAGTGATGGTGGCCACGGCACCCTCATCCTCGGCGACCGCCGCATTCCCATCGAGGGAGAGGTGAGGATTGAGGTTTGAGATTTGAGATTTAAGCTCAGTTCATCGGGATTTGCAATCAGTTCATCAGTTCATCGGGATTTGCCGCTCGGCTCTGCCGCTTTTTCCCGAACGGTCTAAAGGCACTCTTATCATCATTTGAACACATTTGTGTCCTTTCGTGGTATTTCGTGGTTGAAAACTTCCAATTTCCCTCAATCCTAGGTGATAGATTGACTGGCAAACCGTAATCTTTAATATAAAATCCAACTGCTTGACAGTTGTTCATATACGTAACTTAAATACACAACCCTAAAATCGAATCATTATGTTGGTGAAAGTTGCTGTTTGCAAAGACGCTTTCGAGGGTGAGGTCGTAAAGGGTCTGCTTGCTGCCAATGACATAGACTGTCATTTGCAGGACGAGACAATGTCACAAATCTATGGGGGAATCCCGGCATTTGCCATCAACGTGCTGGTGAAACAAGAAGATGCCGAGAGAGCCAAGCAACTCCTTGATGCCCGCAATGAGACGGGGCAGGACAAGGATGAGCCTCAGATGGAGTGCAAACCGTTGAAGCGGATTATCCTTGAGTCTCTGGTGTTCGCCATCATCGTATTGGTATTGATGATTGTTGCCCACTTGTTGGGCAAGAACCTGCAGCCAGTCATGTTTTATGTCACCTATGGCATTGGAGCCTTCTTGGGATGGTTCCTCACGCAATTATTGTTTTTCAAATAGGTAAGAAGAAGGACTGGTCAACCATACTATACAAAATAGCTCCCCCTGTTCGGAGGGGGAGCTATTTTGTATAGGGAGAGAGTGTGGCGAAATCAGTCGTCGTAATAGTCATCATCATCGTCGTCGTACTGGATTCTCACACGGGATTGTCCTTTGGGGTATGTGACCCCGACACGGTAGTAATCGTCATCGTAGTCGATTTTGTAGCAATTGCCACGAGCGTCGAACTTGAGTTCTACTCCATTTGTGAGTTTCACCTCGTATTTTTTACGTCCATAGTCATAGTCAATCTCTGCATAGACGATGCGCTGCCCCTTGAATTTTTTCTGAATGAAAAGTTTAGCTGCATTGGGGAGCTGATTGGGAGAAATGACACGGTCGCCTGCGAGGCAAACGGTGGACACCATAAAGCACATGAGTGCTGCCATGAAAAAAATATTTGTTCTCATAATTGTTGTTTTTTTGTTATTTGTTATTTATTGTTGTTTCTGATGCAAAGATAGGGGTGATTTCTCCTCTTGAAACCATTTTACCCATTTTTTTGCAGAAGTTGATGAGGCACACTTCCAAATCTGCGACAAATCAACCAAGACCATTTGAAAACTGTCGCAAAACAGAAAAAGAATACCTTTAGGAGCCGTGATGAAG
>JAGCXX010000163.1 GCA_017961115.1 Prevotella sp.
CAACCCATCAAACCATGTTTGATTGAGCAAGAACCATTTGATGAAACCCTGGCAGAGGCGTATGCCCATTTTGTGGCGATGCTTCATGAGAGTGGAGTGCTGCACCGAGACTTAAACCCTACGAACGTTCTTTATCAGAAAAAAGGAGACAGGTATGAGTTTGAGTTGATAGACATCAACCGCATGCATTTTTTCGACGGTCCAGTGCCACAGGCAGAATGTATGGAGAACCTGACTTTGTTTTGGTGGCTTTCACCTGTCTACCGCTATATTCTGAAAATATATGCAGCCGACAGGCATTGGACAACAGATGATGTGGAGAAAGCCGTGGAAGTCAAGAAGATTCACGACAAGCGATGGGTGCGGCGTAAAAAAATAACCCATTTGTTCAAGAAGGAAAAATAATGCCGAGCAACAACAAGATATTGAAAATAAGATTTATGCCCTACCGTGAGGGGTTGGCAACCATCATGCACAGGCAAACGCCCGGACATCGGCTGATGTCTCAGGATGGACGTTATGAGTTCTGCTTGGACGACAGTCTGCAAGAAGCAGACTTTTGGGTAGTTCAGGGCAAGGGAGTACGTGAAGACCAGACCTGCCATGTGGCGCCAGAAAACACCATATTGCTGACAACAGAGCCTCGTTCTGTGCTGGTCTATCCCCAGCGTTATATCGACCAGTTTGGATTAGTGGTTACATGCCAGGAACAAATGCGGCATCCCAATATGCGTTTTGGTCCCGCCATTCTTCCTTGGTTTGTAGGCTACAAGCCCGACGGCAAAGGCGGCTATATCTATTTCAAGGACTATGATATACTAAAACTGCCTTCTGACCCTGCGGAGAAGACAAAACTGCTGTCGGTCATCACCAGCAACAAAGCGTTCACCCGTGGCCATGTAGACCGCATCAAATTTGTGGAGAAACTGAAAGAGCATTTCGGCAATCAGATAGACATCTTTGGAAGGGGGTTCCATTCTTTTGAAGACAAATGGGATGTGCTTCGTCCCTACAAATACCATATAGCCATAGAAAACTCATCGCAGCCATATTATTGGACAGAGAAGATATCAGACTGTTATCTGACAGAGACCTTTCCTTTCTATTATGGCTGTACGAGTATCGGTGATTATTTTCCTGAAGAAGCCTATATGCCCATAGACATCCGTCAGCCAGAGAAAGCCATAGCCGCAATAGAGACCACCATGAATTCCCATCGCTACGAACACTCCCTCTCCTTTCTTGAAGAATGCAAACAGCGGATTTTGGGAGAGTACAACATGTTTGAGTATGTAGCCCATCTCTGCGACCAAATGAATCCCGATGCCCCCAAGCAAAAGGTGACGATTCATCCCTGTCGGTCGGGTCAGTCATTGGAGAATTTCCTAAACTATACATTCCGCCACAACTATTACAAACTGATAACGAAGTTGCATTTTTTGAGATATGGAAACAAACTGCAGTCCACATAAGCAGGCCCTTGCCATGCATGGCGACCGCATCAACGAGGAAACCCGGCAGGTGCAGGCCCGTTTGTTGGAGATTCTTAAAGTAATAGACCAAGTATGCCGTGAGCACCATCTCACCTACTACCTGCTTGCCGGAACCATGCTTGGTGCAGTACGCCATGGCGGATTCATCCCATGGGATGACGATGCTGATGTGGGCATGCCCCGTGGCGATTATGAACAGTTTGTTGTCCATGCCGACGAATGGCTTCCTGATGGTTTTGAGTTGGTGATTGGCGGCAAGACCAAAGGTTATCCCTACCCCTTTGCCCGTGTTCAGGATGCCCGTTCCACCTATATCATGCACCGCAGCTATGATTTTGTCGGAGGACTACCCATCGACTTATTTCCCCTTGACGGAATGACAGGCCCCTCATTGAGCAGAAGTTGGCATTATTTCCGTTATCGCCACTGGCGAAAAATACTCTATCTCATCCATACCGACCCCTATAAACACGGAAAGGGCTTCCGCAGTATGCTCACACTTTTCCTACGCAAGATTTTCAAGGCAGAAAAAGTACACAAGCATCTTGACGATGTGCGCCGTCAGTGGGATTGCCAGACAAGTCCGCTCATAGCCGACCATGACTACAAAGCCGACAAGGGGGCACAACCCAAAGAGAACTATGGGAATCCGGTTCCTGTCTCATTTGAAGGAATCATGCTGATGGGGGTGGCCCGCCCTGATGCATACCTACGCCATCTTTACGGCGACTACATGGAAATACCAAAGGAAATCCCATCCCCAAATTATCGGTATTTGGATTTGAACAAACCCTGGCGCCAATATATGGAAGAGCACCAGACGACCTAATCCCGCTTCACATTGCCAAATGTCTTGATGCAAACATATTTACGCCATAGGTTAAGTTTGCGCTTTTCCGGCACACCATGCCGAAGGATGTAATTTTTCACGCCCTCCAACATACGACGCGCCACCAATCCATCGCTATATGGGTCATAGTTATCGATAATCCACCTACGCTTCTCTGCCATCTCCGGACTGTTTTGCACTTCCTCATACGCATCAGATAATTCTGCAGCATCCTTTATATCTTTCCAATAAGGATTTTTTGAGACCGTTTCAAGTGTGACAACGGGTTTGTCGAGCAAAAGCATCTCATATATGGTTGAAGAGGTGTCGCTGACCATGACATCGGCCATCAGCATATATTTTGTCACAGCATTGTCCTCTTCAAAAATGATGTTTGCGTGATTGTTTGCCAATTCCTTGTATTCATCCACCCACTCCCGGGAAGTCAGCGGATGGAGTTTGATGAGCAAGAGAACATTCTTCTGATTCACAAGGTCTGTGAGCGCCTGCTTTATTTTTGGCAAAGAGGTCAGACGAGGGGAGAAAGTAGGAGCATAGAGCACAATCTGGCGGCAGTTGTGCTCTCTCAGCATCTGCACCCTTTGCTTTTCGAAGTCATGCCGATGCGCCACAATCCAGTCCTGCCTTGTCCAGCCCGTCTCCATCACCTCAAAATCATTATGTTTTCGTTGGAGTTTCTCGAACTCCTGAGTGAAATAGCGCCCCTGCGTCATATAGATATCAAAGTAATTGCGTATGCGGAACTGGTCTCTCTTTTCCGCAGCATAGCCATGAAATATGGAAACCTTCACCCCGGAAAGATAATATGGCACGATATTTCCAGGAGCGAAAACAGCATCGGGATGGAAATCATACGCCTCCTGGATGGAAAAAGTGTATTTGACCTCATCTGACAGTGGGAACTGAGGTATTTTCTTTTGATGCACGTACCACAAGACCTCATGCCCACCTTGCCTGTTGGCTTCGGTCTGCAATGGGTTAAGGATGTCAACGGCATACTTGTTTTCACAAAAAAGCAAGATTCTCATAATTGGCTGTTTTGGGATGACAGATTCTCCATTTTGTCGGCAAAAATACTGAAAAACGAGTGAAAAGCCAAATGTATTTGGGCTTTTCCTAACAAAGAAGTAATCGCATTGCTGTGAAGTAGTAGCGACACACCTGATTGCATGGAGTTAATAATGTTGAATTATATTGTGTGAGAGAAAAAAAAAGCGTAACTTTGCCAACAAATAAAAGCCAACTAAAGATGAAAGGTATGTTGAATTTTACAATAGGTCCTGTGATGTCATGTGAGTCTGTACTGGCAATTGGCAGTGAACAAGTGCCGTATTTCAGAACCCCCGAGTTTTCGGAGGTGATGTTAGAGAACGAGCGTTTGGTTATGCAGTTCGCCCATGCACCAACCCAATCACGTGTGGCATTTATCACGGGGTCTGGCACGGCCTCGATGGAATCGGTGATTATGAATGTGCTCACTCCTACAGACAAAGCCATTGTCATCAATGGCGGTTCTTTTGGCGA
This sequence comes from Prevotella sp., assembly GCA_017961115.1. Taxonomy (GTDB): domain Bacteria; phylum Bacteroidota; class Bacteroidia; order Bacteroidales; family Bacteroidaceae; genus Prevotella. The sequence continues at coordinate 3,868 of JAGCXX010000163.1, forward strand.
GCGTTTTGTGCAACTGTGCCAGATACACAGCATTCCCTACAGTGAGGTGAGATTGGCATACGGACAGCCACTTACCGAAGAGCATCTTGCCTCTCTTGACGGTCAAGGGCATACAGCCTTCGTGGTCAACATGCACGAGACCTCCACGGGTGTCTTGTATGATATGGAGATGATCAGTCGCTTCTGCAAGGCAAATGGTCTGCTGCTGATTGTAGATGCCATCAGTTCATTTCTTGCCGACCCATTCAACATGGAAGCCTTGGGTGCAGATGTGATGATTACGGGTTCCCAAAAAGCTCTGGCGTGTCCTCCCGGTATCTCCCTGATTGTATTGTCGCCAAGGGCGCTGGAGAGAGTCGCACAGGGTAAAACACGTTGCATGTATCTTGATTTAAAAGACGCCCTTAAGAATGGGGAGCGAGGCCAGACACCTTTTACTCCTGCAGTGAGTGTCCTCTTGCAAATCAACAGGAGATTACATGACATTGATGCAGTAGGCGGAGATGAATACGAAATCACACGTACGAAAGCGCTGGCCGCTGACTTCCGTCAGAAGATACAAACCCTTCCCTTTGAGATGTTCACCAGCTCACCATCGAATGCCGTCACCTCGCTGAGTCCCATCAACGTTTCCGCTTTTGACATATTCACCACACTCAAAGATGAGTATCAGATATGGATA
>JAGCXX010000164.1 GCA_017961115.1 Prevotella sp.
CGCTACGAGAACATCGGACTTATGATTTCTCCTATTGCCCGGGGCGGTAGTTCGGGCGCAGGGATACCCTATCGGTGGTGGGGAAGTCTTTCGGTACAGGCTGTGAGACCTTTCCCGTAGCACACCACTCAGCGCCCCGCAGGAGGAGTGTCTGGAAACCCGCACATTGCATGGCAGGATTATCATCCAGACTGTTTCCGCAATGGCCAAGCATGATATGGAAAACCCTTCCCTTGCCATACTCCACGGTGAAGACGAGTGGTTCGTCACGGCCAGAGCCTCTCTGACTCGGTGAGGAAAAGGCAGTGTAGAGCAAGTCTTTGATACCTCCCGGTCCCCTCATCCTGTCGTATAGCTCATCAGAGGCATGCTTCCACTGGGCGGGCAGCCCCTCGGTGATGGGATGAGAGGCTGAGCGGCAATCGAGCACATACTCGTGCCTGGAGCCGTGAGAGCCGCCGGTGCCAGGTGAATGGTCTTCTTGCAATGCACCGTCCTTCCAATAGAAATAAGGACCTGATGTCTCGTTCCTTCCACCCCACCCTCCGAGGGCTATCATCTCGTTGTACTCCTTCCAATCCGTAAAGGCGTTGTCGGCAGCATGGTAAACCACCACTCCACCGCCACCACGAACATAGTCATCGAAAGCGGTGTTCATGGCAGCAGACCAGTTGTCCCCATTGTAATCGAGCACCACCAGTCCGTACTTGGTGAAATCCACTGAGAAATCCGACATGTCCTTTCCTTGGGAAGGAGACACCGCCACGTCGAGTCTGAAAAGCCCTGAGTTCTCCAATGTCATCTTGATGGCCTGATGGCTGACCGGCCAGTTGTGGTTGTTCTGCCCTGTGATGATGACACCGGTAATGGGTTCCTGGGTTCTTCTCCATGAGAAGTATTCGTCAAGCACCCACATGGCCTTTTCCGATGCCACAGGTGCTGGATGCGGACCTTCTCCGGTAAGGACCATCACCTGAGAGTTGTCGTTCTTGAACAGAGGCCAAACAGGCAATTCGGAGTCAACCTTCTTGCCATTGGGGTTGCAGTATTTGGCAAAATTGGTCCAGTATTTAAGAATATACTTGGCAAGCGCCAGGTCGGTGGGATTGTTTCCGGGACGCACGCTCTGGAAGATAAAGTCCACATCCTGACCATGTGGGGAACGGTGGCCATACCTGCGGTCTCCCTCACGGTACATGGGGTCTTGGTCGAAATAGTACATATAGACAGGCTGATTTCCCCTCTGGTTCTGAAGCCTTCCCCATGACCATGTGCCCCAGCCAAAAGCAGCATCCCGGCACAGGTCGCGCGCAGATTTGCCCACCTTTCCGTCTTCCAGCGGATAAGCAGCCAACAGCTTGTCTGCATAGTCCTCATAACGTTCACGGACAGAGGCGATATGCTGAGTGGGGTCTTCGGAGAACCCGAAGCTGTCGCCCTCGTCGGAGTTGTCGCCTATCAGCAGTGCGACATCGTTGTAATTGCCTTTCTCATACATCTTGTATTGGTCATCGGGAATCACATAGCCATCCACGATAGGCCATGCGCCGCCTGTCACCACCATCTGGCGGCTGAGTTCTTCGGGTTTCAGTGCACGGAGAGCAGCAGCGGTTGTCGCGCCCTTGGACTCACCGAATTCAGTCCCTTCCTTTTCTGACTGAGCCAGAGACTTCATGTTCTCGCCGGGGTATGACTTCTGCCTGATGGGACCGAACGAGCTGCCGCTTTGGGAGATGGCACCTCGGAAAAGTCCTTTTGCCAACGGAGACGCGCACAACATGCTTACGGAGATGCCACCGGCTGATTCACCGAAAATGGTCACCTTGGATGGGTCGCCACCGAATGTGGCGATATTGTCCCTCACCCACTTCAGTGCGGCAATCTGGTCAAGAATACCGTAGTTGCCCGACACATGCTCCGAATTCTCTGCACTAAGTGCTGGATGGGCAAAGAACCCCAGTTTGCCTACGCGGTAGTTGATGGTGACCAACACCACACCCTCACGGGCTATGGGTGCTCCGTCGTAGAATGACGATGTGCCCATAGAGAAACCGCCGCCGTAAATCCAAACCATCACCGGCAGTTTGTCCTTCGGAGATTGGGCAGGAGTCCATACATTCAGGTAAAGGCAGTCTTCGCTGGCATCACGTTGCGCCCCCATGCCGGATATGGGGCTTGGACCGAATTTGTCGGCCTTGCGCACTCCTTCCCATGGGATGACGGGTTGTGGTGCTTTCCACCTTAGTTCACCCACAGGGGGAGCTGCGAACGGTATTCCTTTGAAAATCGACATGTCGCCTTCAACAATACCTTGAATCGTGCCTCCAGTCACCTTAACCAAACCCGTGGCCTTTGGCTGAGCGCTGCAAGCCAACGCAATAAGTAAAGTTATACAGAATAAAAAGGTTTTTTTCATATTGATTTAGTTTGATGATTTACTTTTTTTCTTGCCTTGTTTTCTAAAATCCATCCACCTCATGCCTGGCTTTTCCATTCACGGCAATATATCAGATAGCCGATTGCCAACAATTGGAGAATGATAATAGCAGGAATCCCATACTTAAACTTTTTATGCAGGGTCTTGTGATGCCAGACTTTCATTCCCAACCAAGCTCCCAAACTCCCCCCAACAACCGCCAAGGCCAAAAGTGTCGCTTCTGATATTCGCCATTTGGAACGTTTAGCCTTCAGCTTGTCAATACCATAGGTGATGAATGTGACCAGATTGATGACGGCGAGATAGGCTAAGGCGATTTGAAGAAGGGTATTGTTCATAATTGTGATTTCTTCAGTTTGTTAATTTTTCAAGATGGTGCAAATATACTCAATTTGAATGAGTTTTTTTGATTATTCGGTATAAAAATCCAAACCATGAGGACACAGAGGCTTTTCCATGCAATTGATTATTTTGTGAGCCCAAAAACAAAAAAGAAACTAAAAGCCATTTTTTCTTGTTACGTTTCGCGCTTTCAATCGTATCATTAGTAGAATATGGAAATCGACGTGCTGACATCCTCGTTTCTTGGCTTGCGCGACAAGCTGCACCACATCGCCCTGAATTATCTGGAAAGCGATGAGGATGCCAAGGATGCGCTTCAGGACACCTGGCTGAAACTGAGGAATGGAGGCGAAGTAGAGACCACTTCTGAAGCGAGAAACAAACTCGTGACCGTTCTGAGGCACGTCTGCATTGACCGTTTGAGGAAAGCCAAGCCCATACCATTGGATGCAGTCAGTGTCCGCGAGATGAAAGGCTACAATATAGTTGAAGAAGACTTGAAGCATCTTGA
>JAGCXX010000165.1 GCA_017961115.1 Prevotella sp.
CGATAAACGAACACAAATCACAAATATTGACCGCTTGCGGTCAGAGGTATTGATGTCTAAGGATACAAGGAACAAAGATATTTTTCATCATTTTTGAGAGTGCCCGGCATTCTTGTAGGAGTAATGTCTAAACTCCTATTCTCCTAAACTCCTAAACTCCTAAACTCTAATCTCCTAAACTCTAAACTCCCAGATTCTAAACTCCTAATTACAAAGAATCTCCAGGATTATTGTCCGCTAAAATAAAGATATTCATATGTCTTTCTCAAAATTGTAGTTGTTTTTCATAGAATTTTATTACTTTTGCTCCGAAAACAGAGCAAAACCTATTGATAAATATGAATATGAAGAAGATTATTCTAATGCTTGTAGCCATCATGATGACTACATTGAGTGCTCAGGCACAGATTCCAGATAACGTGAAAGGAATACTGAAGAAGTGCGACGCGAAGATGGCCAGTTACAACGATGGCTCTGGCGTAGTGTTGGATGGAACGTTGAAGATGAAAGTCTCTGTTTTATCAATCAAAGGCACGATGAAGTCATACCTCAAGAATCAGAAATACTTCAATCTAATATCCTTGACAACAATGGGTGAAGAATTGTTGAAAATGGAAATAGGTTTTGACGGCGAGCAAGAATGGTTCTACGAGTCTGAGCCTGATGGGAAATCGAAAGACTCACTGACAATTACCAAAACCAAAAATGCCAAAAACGAATACGGCATGAAGTCGGATTATGATAAGGAGTATAAAAATGCCAAGATGAAAGAGGTTGGCCGTTATTACGAGATTACTTTTTCGGGACCCAAGAAAAAGGACATACCCAAGAAAGCAAAGGTAAAAATTGACAAAGAGAACTACATCATGCGCGAATATTCAGTTGTTCAGGATGTGGGGATGTTTTCAGGCACTATCACCATTACCATCAATAAGATAACGAAAGGCTGCAGCGACAACTGGTTGAAACTCGACATGAACCGATATAAGAATGCCGTAGTGGTAAGAAAATGAACTGATGTCCAGGTAATCAAAGATTCTGGGATTTCAATCGCCATACGTAATCGGCGTTGACTCCCGAAGCGGACTATCACACTTTCATCCCTCATCCCTCATCCATGAGCCGCCAACTCTAGGCGGCTCAATTCTTTCCAGTCCCCGCGAATAAGAAAAACACGCACCAAGGTGAAAAAAAGTCCCCAAAAGGGCGACGTTTTAAGTTTTTTTATTATTTTTGCCGTGAAATGTATAAGCATAAGCAAAAACTACTAGATTTTTCTCTTTTTTTCACCTATAATAAAAAACCAAACATGAATTATGCAAATCTAACTCTTCCATTCAAGAAGCTATGCTTCGTGATGGCGTTGGCAGTTGGGATAACATCATCACCATTGCCGACAATGGCAGAACCGGCAGTTCAAGTAGTCCAACAGACTGGAACAGTGAAAGGCCAGGTTGTAGACAAAAATGGCGAGCCCATCATTGGCGCTACCGTCAAAGTGAAAGATGCCGCCAATGCGGGCACTATTACGGATTACGACGGAAACTTCGTATTGGAATCCGTCCCCGCCAGCGGCACTCTGGTTATCTCCTACATCGGATTCACGACCAAGGAATTGGCTTATAAAAGTGGCCAGACGGTGAATGTCCTCCTTGAAGAAGACTCTGCGATTCTGCAAGAGGTGGTCGTCGTCGGTTATGGTACGATGCGCAAGAAGGACCTGACGGGTTCTGTCGTGCAGATTGACCCCAACAAGATTGCTGACCAGAATCCCAACAGCGTGCAGGACCTGTTGCGTGGAACGCCGGGTCTGCAAATCGGTTTCGACTCATCCGCCAAAGGCTCTGGTTCCAGCATTCAACTGCGCGGACAAAACTCACTTTACACCGACGGAGCACACAACTCACCTCTTATTATATTGGACGGCATGCAGTTCGCTGGTGAGCTCTCAGAGATCAACCCCGACGACATCGGGCAGATTGACGTGCTGAAGGACGCCTCTTCGGCTGCCATCTATGGTGCCAAGGCCGCCAGTGGCGTTATCATCATCACCACCAAGAAAGGTAAGCTGGGCAAGCCCATCATCAACGTAAGCACCAACCTGGCTGTCAACACCAAGGCTGCCTACCGCGATATGTTCAATGCCGATGAGTATATGAAATATCGTGAGGATTGGTACAAGGCACAGACCTACGGCTATCGTGAGGACGGCTCATGGGGCTACTACGGCAAGGATAGTGGTATCCCTGTAGGATATTACGACAATTTCAACAACCTCTCACAGTATGGCATCTCACAGGACCAGTGGGCAAGCAATGGACCGAAGACCTCGCAGGCAGGTGAGTCGTTGCTCAGCCTCTATGCCCGCCGTATGGGTTTTGACGCTGATGCCGCCACCGTGATGGCCAATTTCCTTGCAGGCAAGACCTACAACTGGGAGGATGCCACATTCCGCACTGGCTTCAACCAAGACTACAACGCCAGCATATCGGGTGCGACCGACCATGTGAACTACTACTTAGGATTTGGCTATCTGAACAATGAGGGTGCCATCCAAGGCGACAACTACCACGCCTACCGCGCCAACATGAAACTCAATGCGAAAATTACCAACTGGCTCGAGGTGGGTGGCAACGTCAACTTCCAAGACCGCAGCGACACCTCTCAGCCCGTACCTCTGGGCAGCAACTACTGGGATGACAACCAACTGCGCGAGTCACCCTATGCCTCACGTTTCGACGACCAAGGCAATGAGGTGCAGTATCCGCGTACCGGCAACCCCACCAACGGTGGTTACAACTACCACTTCCAGCAGCAGTACATCGACCTGGAGAAAGGCTACACCGTATTGAACACCATCTTCAACGCAAAGGTCACCCTTCCCTACGGCTTCACCTATCAATTCAACATCGCACCACGATTCCAGTGGTTCTACGACCGCTACTTCATGTCGGCTGAACTGCCCGACAGCAAGCCAGCAGACCGTGGTTCAAACCGCAACAGTTCGAAATCCTTCAACTGGAACCTGAACAACACGCTGACATGGGACCGCACGTTTGCCGACATCCACCACTTCACCGTGACCCTCGTTCAGGAAGCTGAGGAGAACCGCTTCTGGAGCGACAACATCTCGGCACGCAACATCACTCCTACCGACGTGCTTGGCTTCCACTATATCTCCGGTGCCAACAAGGAGCAGAGCTCATTCTCAACCAATGACACCCACTATACTGCCGCAGCCTATCTGGGACGTCTGTTCTATGGATACATGGACCGCTACATGATTACAGCAACGGTTCGCCGCGACGGTTATTCTGCTTTCGGACACAACAATCCCTGGGCTAACTTCTGGTCACTCGGCAGCAGCTGGGTGCTCTCTGAAGAGAAATTTGCCGAAAACTGGGATTGGCTGAACATGGCAAAGCTTCGCCTGAGCTACGGTACCAACGGTAACCGCTCACTGAGTGACACCTATCTCGCCCTCTCCAACCTTGCCAATGGCGGCTTGTATGCTTACTACAAGTATGGTTCAACAGCACAGGAAGTGCTCAACGCCCTGAGTGTGAGCCGTCTCGGCAACCCCAACCTGGAGTGGGAGAAGACCTCCTCATGGAACTTCGGTATTGACTTCTCTGTCCTCAACAAGCGCATCTCCGGTAGTTTCGATTTCTATCACAAGCGCACTCATGACATGATTATGGGACAACGCCTGCCTAACTTCACCGGATTCAGCAGCATCACCACCAACCTCGGTGAGGTGACCAACACCGGTTTCGAGATTACCGTGAACACCAGAAACATCGATACTGAGAACTTCACATGGAACACCTCTTTGGGTTTCTCATACAACAAGAACAAAATCAAGCATCTCTACTACGAGTATGACGAGGACGGCAAGGAGATGGACGACACCAGCAACGGTTGGTTTATCGGCAAACCCATCGGCGAAATCTGGTACTGGAAGACCGACGGCATCTGGCAAGCTAATGAGGCAGCAGAGGCAGCAAAGGTGAATCAAAAGCCGGGCGACCCCAAGGTGGTCAATGTCTATACAGAAGATGATAAAATCCTGGAAGACGGAACACGCGTACCTGTCTACAACGACAAGGACAGAACCTATCAAGGCACCACCCAGCCGCCCATCTACTGGAATATGCGCAATGACTTCACCTTCCTCAAGAACTTCACCTTCTCGTTCTCCATGTACTCCTACATGGGTCACAAGAGCCGTGCAGGCTATTGGCTGAATGGTGACAACTCTGGTTCGATGTTCACTCAGACCTGCAACACCTTCAAGAAGGAATATTGGACTCCCGACAATCCCACCAACGACTACGGACGTCTTAACGCCGTCGGTCCGTCGGGCGTGACCGGTATTGAGAAGGTGTACAACCGCAGCTTCGTCCGTCTGGACAACATCACCCTGGGCTACACCGTACCCAGGGAGATTACCGAAAAATGGGGCATCCAGCGCGTCCATGTGACTGCAGGTATCCACAACGTCCTCACCATTGACAGTTGGGAATATGGCGACCCCGAAACTGGTGGATTTGCCAATCGTCAGTTCCAGTTTGGTCTGAATGTGACACTTTAAGAGATAGCAAACAGGTAAACATGTAATAAGGAAAAAATTATGAATACCAAGAATATATTAAAAGGAGGCCTGGCACTGATAGCGATAGCTTCTATGATGACCAGCTGTGGCGACTCATTCCTGGAGCAGGACCCCCTGTCGTTCTACGAACCGACAACCACCTATAGCACCGAGGCTGGTCTGCAGGCTGCCCTCGCACAATGCGACAAGCAATTGAAAACCTACCGTATCGACGGCAACTGGAACAATGTAGGTATCTTTACCAACTATCTGATGTCGGATGTCGGCATGTATGCCAAGACCGATATGGGTGGTGGATTCCAGGACAACTTCGACGCCAAGCTAACCCCAACGTCGGGTATGGCTGGCGGTGGTGACGCCAACTACATGCAGCGTTTCTGGGACCAGGGCTTCAACATGGTAAAATATGCCAATACCATCCTCTCCTATATCGACGATGTGAAGGGTATCGATGATGACACCCGCGATGCCTATAAGGGACGTGCCTATTTCCACCGTGCCTATGCTTACTACAACCTCGCCCTTCAGTTTGGCGACATCCCCTTGATAACCAAACTCATCAGCGTGCCCAAGCGCAACTACACATCAGCCAGCAAGGAGGCTATCTTCAAGATGCTGGTTCACGACTTGGAATTTGCCACCCAGCACGTTCCGACACAGAGCAAGATGGCCTATGTGGGTCAGGTCAACCAAGAGGCCTGCATGCACCTGCTCATCAAGTGCTATCTCGCTGTGGGCGAATATGCCAAGGCTGAAGCCATGGCCACTGAGTTAATCAACAATCACGGACTGAAACTGATGACAGAGAATTTCGGCACCTGGCAGCCCTCCGGAGCCGAGGACACATGGAAGGTGACCCGCAACGTCGTTTGGGACCTGCACCGCACGCCCAACATTGCAGACCCTGCCAACAAGGAGACCATCATGCTGATTTCCAACAACAACGACCAAGATTTCACCACCTACAATGTGATGCGTGCCTGCTTCGCCCACTGGAGCAACGGTATCATCCGCGACCCCCACGGTCTTGGCGGTCCCGGACAGAACATCGCCCGCAACAACAAGGACTACAACGCAGAACTCGACTGGGTGCGCGCCGCCGGACGTGGTATTGCCGTGAACCGCACCTCCTACTATTACAACAAGACCATCTGGCTGTATGACGGAGAGTATGACTGGCAGGACCTGCGCCACAATCGTGAGGTAGGCAACTGGATGGAGATGGAAGATTTCAAATACAACAACAGGAAGTCTGACTGCTATGGGCAAAACTATGAGCTTTACGCTACAGAGGACTATGCTGACCAATCTGTCCCCTCAAAAATCCTCGTTCTTAAGGGCGACATCCTCTGTTCCGACACCATCCGCAGCTGGTATCCTACCCCACTCTATCAGCTTTATATTCTTGACACTCCGAATGAGGAGAATCTTGGCGCCAACCAGTTCCAAGGTGCTTCTGGCAAGGGTGCCAACGGCGACATGTATCTCTTCCGTCTGGCAGAGACCTATCTGTTGCGTGCTGAGGCACGCTTCTATCAAGGCAATGCTGCCGGAGCAGCCGAGGATGTGAATGCTGTCCGTAAGCGTGCCAATGCCAAGAAAATGAATACCACCGTCACCATCGGCGACATCATGTCGGAGCGTGCCCGTGAGCTCTCCCTCGAGGAGTTCCGCCAGGCTGAGATGGTGCGCGTCAGCTGGTGTCTCGCCCGCAGTGGCAAGCCCGATGAATGGGGAAACACCTACGACCTCAACACCTGGGACAAGCAAGAGGGCACCGACCTCAACGGCGGCAGCTACTGGTATCGTCGCTGCACCACCTACAATGTGTTCAACCATGACTATGGCAAGGGGCAACAGGGCAACCAGACCTATGAATACAAAGTGAACAAGCACAACTTGTTCTGGCCGGTTCCCAATTCAGCCATTACAGCCAACAACCAGGGCGTACTTCGTCAGAACTATGGCTACGATGGCTATGACGAGTCCATTCCTATGTGGACGAACTGGGAGGACGCCGTGGCGGATGAGTTAAAAGCAAACTAATCACAAGAAACTTCAAAAAGGGCGTGCCTGGCACGCCCTTTTTTATACCACGAAATATGCGAATTTATTTAACCACGGATAACACGGATAGACGCGGATATTTTAAACCACGAAATTTCACGAAAAGGCTCGAAAGATATTAGAACCACGGATAACACGGATAGACGCGGATATTCTTTAACCACGAAATTTCACGAAAGAACACGAATATTGACTCGTTCACTCGTTCATCGGGATTTGCAATCCCGATGCCATGAATATCAGCATTTGCAATGCGATAAACGAACACAAATCACGAAGAGGGTGTATCAAAAAGAAAACCTTGTGCGCCAGCAGCTCCCCTCTCTTTCAAGGGAGAGATGGGGGTATGGTATGTAACTAATTGAGATTCATAAGAATAACTCCCCACCCCTTACCCCTCCCCAACTGGGGAGGGGAGCTCCATTCGGCTCACGGCATGCTCTTCAAAACCCAATAACTTGATTTTGACACACACTCTTTTCTCTTCTCTCAACCACGAAATGACAAGATAATTCACGAAATATGCTTGCAGTATGCCGAGGTGCAGCCGACAGTCAAGTAGAACTTAAATCTAAAAAAATCAGCCATTTCCGAAAAAATCGAAAATGGCTGATTTTTCATAAATGCCTCGCCCTATCTCTTCAGCATCTTCTTGCCGTCGCGGATGATGATGCCCTTATAGTTGTCGTTGACCTTCATGCCCACCATATTGTAGGTGGCGGACTTGTTGGAAGACTCGTCGGCAGACACCATCTCAATGCCGTCGCCCTCAACGAGTACAAGTTCAATCTTATCGATGTTGCAATAGGGGTTGTCGATGGTGATGCGCAAAATCTGCTCGCCAGCTTCAAGACGGGTGGAGAGGTTGCCCTCAACCGGTTTATAGGTGTCCCAACTATTGCTTGCGGTCTGAGGCACATTCACCTTGAAGAGCGAGGTGACTTTTCCATTCTTGACCAAACCGACTGAGAAGCCTGAATTCGTGGAACCGGATGAAACCGTTGCCTTATAGGCATATTTGCCACCCTCTGTCACATTGACGGTGTACTCCAACCACTCGTTGGCTGCTGTATAGCCGATGACATGGCCACCATTGCCCGTGACGATATCTACACCCTCATTATCGGAACGATAGTTGGTCTTGCCCTCATCCTCAGAGTCAGAGTCATGATAGGTGAAGCCCTCGCCTCCCCTGTCGAAGTTCTCTGCCTCGATGACGCCCGGAATCTCGATGATGCCCTTGTGCGGGATGCGCTTGTTGTTGACCTGCAGGTTCAGGACGGCAATCTTCGACTCCCTGCCCTCAGCATCGGTGGCGATGGCTGTGTAGGCATAGGTGCCCTTTGCCGTCGGGGTGTACTGATACTCAAATGGTTCCTCGGTGAGCGACTTCGTCAACACGTTGTTGAGGTACAGCTTCACATTGGCGATGGTGCTGTTGGGCGATGAGGCATCCACCTTGATGATGGTAGGCGTGCTGACGACAGCAGGTGACGGGTCGGATGACATGGCAATCTGGATGTCTTCGTCCACCACGGTGTGCCTGAATGTAATCTTGTCGATGTTGCAGCTGCTTCCCGTGATGTTGAGTCGGATGACCTGCTGTCCCTCCTCCAGAGGAATGAGCAGACGACCGTGCACGTTACGGTAATTGTCCCAGTTGTTGGACTGGACACACGGCACGGGGATGGCATCGGTGAGAGGAACCAGTCCGTCCTTGTTGCTAAGCGACAGGCTGATGGAGGAGTTGGTGGCACCCGACGACACTGTGGCGTCGTAGGAATAGATGCCAGCCTCCTTCACGTTGACGGTGTACTCCAGCCACTCACCCTGTGAGGTGTAGCCGATGGCGTAGCCGCCGTTACCAGTGACGATATCGACACCTTCGCTGTCATTGCGGTAGGCTGAGGTTCCCTCGTTGTTGTTGTCGGAGTCATGATAGGTCATGCCCTCTGCACCCTTGTCGAAGTTCTCTGCCTGCAGTGTGCCCGGGATTTCGATGACCTCTTTGAAGGTTTCGCGTGGATTGTATGCCTTGAAGCCCGAATAGCGCACAAATTCCGTACCGTCTGTGGCGACCACCACAGCCTTCACCTCATGCCTGCCAGTTTCGGTGGGTGTATATTCCGCTGCATAGGGAGCCTCGGTGAGGGTGGTGATGAGTTGGTTTTTCACATATACATCGATATGGTCGATGGTCTTGGTACGCAGCGATGCCCTGATGGTGATGGGCACCACATCGCCCTTGGTAGCGCTCAGGGGAGAGCACTTCACATAGACCGATGCCTCCTTCTTCATGCCGGGGAACGGACTCTTGGCGTTCTTGGCGGCATCGCTCTTCATGTACTCACGCAGCCATGTCATGGCCGGGCGGTCCTTGCCGTCACGGATAAGGCCCGAGTTGCCGTCGGTGGTCCAGGTAGCGCCATAGATATAGCCCCAGAGGGTGATGCCGGCGCAGTAGTCAGCCTCCCACATATAGGGAATCTGCTCTGAGTAGCGTTGCTTCTGCAGTGCGTCGTCGGTAGTGCCGATATCATACTCCGTGCTGTACATCGGCATCTTGAGGGCATTCTGGATTTTCGTCATCGCCGACTTGAAGTTGCTCAGGCTCATGTCGGTAAGGTCATGGCTCTGGCATCCGTAGGCATCGATGGGCGCACCAGCGTCACGGAGTGTTCTCACGAGGTCGATATACTGATCAATCTGCCATTGGAAGGTGTTGTAGTCGTTGTAGACAAGGATGGCGTTCGGCCAGCGCTCATGGGCCATCTCGAAGGCCTTGATAATCCAGTCGAAACCTGTAGCACCGTCACCGCCGAGGGCTGCCTTGTAGGGAGCGGGCTGGTGGCCTGCCACCGCCTCGTTGACCACATCGATAATCTCGAGGTTGGGATAATGGTTTCTTACAGCATCGAAATATTCCTCGATGGCCTTATACTGCTCTTCGGTCGACAAGCTGTTTACCCATGAGGGATACTGGGCACCCCAGATGAGGGTGTGGTACTTGAAGGGGAAGCCGTGCTGCTTGGCGTAATTGGCTGACCTGTCAGCATTGCCAAAGTTGAAGGAGCCGCGGCGTGAGCCTTCGATGGCATCCCATTTGGTCTCATTCTCAGGCGTAATCTGGTTCCAGAGCTTGTAGAAGGGTTCCACTCCGCCTCCGGCATCCACATTGTACCTGGTGGTGATGTTGCCCAAGAACTTGTCGGTGTTGGACGACAACTGGGCCATGGACTTCATGGGGAAAAGGCCCAACACGAGTCCGAAAAGACCTGTTGCCATCCCCTTAGTCAAAAAGGGCTTGGCCCATCTTGCAAATGCTTTTTTCATACTGATGACTATTTTTATCTGGTTAGTAATTTCTTTGATTTGATACCAACTTTTACTTGTTGCAGATGCCTGACTATCGCCCACATCTGCCTTAGTTCAGATATTACATATCTGATTATAGTGCAAAAATAGCGAAAGCCTATGCATTAATAAAATAAAATGGGGGTATTTTTAAAAAAAAATACAAAACGAGTGATAAAATGTAACATAAGGGAAATTTGCTACTGCAAATCAAAAAAACTGGCACAAATGGCTTGTGGCAAGCTGAGGATTTCTTTTCGCAAAAAAAGCGAGACTCACATCTCGCTCAAGTGATTCCGTTGGGACTCGAACCCAAGACCCACAGCTTAGAAGGCTGTTGCTCTATCCAGCTGAGCTACGGAACCATCCAAATTGGGTGCAAAATTAGTGTTTTTTTTGTGGCTCTCCAAATTATTTGAGAAATATTTTTGTATAAAGGAGTTTTAGGAATTATAGTCATACCATCAATCCCAAGACGCTTGGCGATGACCGCTGCGCTCAAAACTCAAGGGGGCGAATCGCATAACTATGTCAGAGACACGATTTCGACGACAGTGAGACATTGACCGGAGACACGGAAGCGGATGTCGTATTGGCGGAATGGCATCCCATAGACCCGCTCCGGGTCGTCCTGATAATGCGGACGGGGGTCGAGCGACAACAAATCGCACACCACCGCAGCGTCGTCGGGAGAAAGGATGCCAGACAATCCCTCAGCGAACGACACCTCAAGACGCTCCCATACATGCTCATCGACAAAACCGCTGCGCACCCCGACATGGCTGTCAGCATACTCCACATATGGTTTGATGTCATATATGGGCGTCCCATCAATCAGGTCGGCACCCGAGACATGCAAGACAGGTCCGTCGGCTCCCTCATCAGTGATGTCTACCAAACGGACGGAAGACAGTCCGATGGGATTGGGACGGTAGGGCGAACGTGTGGCGAACACCCCCTGGGAACGATTGCCGCCCAACAACGGCGGACGGACCGTGGCACGAACTGCCTCATGCCTGTTGGCAGAGAACTGCCACAGCAGCCACAGATAGTCGAATCCCTCAATTCCCCTGATGTAGGAAGGGTCGCGATATTCGGGCTGAAACACGATTTTTCCCATCAGCTCACGGACAATGCCGCTTTGTCGAGGCATGCCGAACTTTGAGGAAAGCGGCGATTTGAAAAAAGCGATGGGATGAATAGTCATGAGAAACAGTAGCAATAAACAGAATAGCCCATCATCACCGCAACGGTGAAAACCAGCACGACCACAGGAACCCATTTCTGCCGGTCGGGGATGACAGTAAGGCATGTTCCCTCCAGGTCGATGAGATGATGACGTGAAGCCAGCCTGAGCAGCCATGTCATCAAATAGTAAACGACCAATGACAGCACCAATCCGACGAGCAATCCCGCCAACAGGTCACCAAAAAAATGGACACCAAGATACAAGCGCGACCAACAGGTGACAAATGCCCAAAAAAACAGCGTGGCAGAGAGAAATTTCCTGCGAAACACAAAGGAGAGGAAGAAGGCGAGTCCCCATGTGTTGGCGGCATGCGCCGACGGACAACTGTAGCTCACCGGCCTATAGTCTTTGACAAGATGCACCATCTCCGACAGCGGATTCTCCGGGTCGCAAGGACGCAACCTTTGCACCATTGGCCGCAGCCATGTTGAGGCCATCTGGTCGCAGAGGGTGATGAGCAGGGCGATGGTCAAAAGGCAGAGCACCACAAAGCGCCATGAATAATTGCGGAAAAGAAACCAGATGAGGCTGACATAGAAAACCAACCAGACATTCTTGTAGCTGAAAAGCAGCATGAACACATCCCAGTAAGGGTTGTGGCATGCATTCACACTCATAGTCAACCGTGTGTCGGCATCTATGAGGAACTGAGGAAAAACTGTCAGAATGTCCAATGTTTCTTATGATTTTATCTGCAAAGATAACACTTTCCCCATTGAAAAACAAAAACTTTGTTATTTGTTTTGCTTTTCCCCCGCTTATTCGTATCTTCGCAGCATCATATCAATCATCAAAACTGTATGGCAATATGTTTGGAATAGGAACATCAGAATTACTGGTCATCGCGCTGATCGTGCTCCTTCTTTTCGGTGGGAAGAAGATTCCCGAACTGATGAAAGGACTTGGCAAGGGCGTGAAAAGCTTCAAGGATGGAGTGAACGGTCTCGACGACAACGAAGATGAGACCAAGAAAAAAGACGAAATGAAGCAGGAATGAGCAAACCGGGCGACATCGGCACTTTTTGGGACCATCTCGACGAGTTGCGCAACGTCATTCTCAGGGTGCTGGGCGTCACGGTGGTCTTTGCCGTATTGGCCTTCGCCTTCAAGGAACCTCTCTTCAAAGCGGTGCTTGCACCAAGCAAGGGAAGTTTCATCACCTACCGCCTGCTGGGCATCCCCGACTTTCACCTTCACCTGATGAACACCGGTCTGACGGAACAGTTCAAGATACATATGAAGGTGGCGCTCTATTGCGGTTTGCTGATGGCCTCACCCTATGTCATCTACCAACTCTTCGGTTTTGTTTCGCCGGCCCTTTACGACAACGAGCGCAAGCCCGCCCTTCGTGTGGTGACAGCCAGTTATGCCATGTTCATTCTGGGTTCTGCTGTAAACTACCTGCTTGTTTTCCCGCTTACGGTGCGCTTCTTGGGTACATATCAGGTGAGTCCCGACGTCTCCAATATGCTCACCATCCAGTCGTATGCCGACACGCTCATCTCGATGAGCCTCGTGCTGGGCATCGTTTTTGAGTTGCCTGTGGTGAGTTGGCTCCTGGCACTCATGGGCATCCTCAAGTGGAGACAGATGGCCCGTTTCCGCAAGCACGCCATCATTGTCATCATGATTATCGCCGCCATCATCACCCCCACCACCGATGCGTTTACCCTCTTCGTGGTGGCACTGCCCATTTGGTTGCTCTATGAACTGAGCATCCTCATCGTGAGGATTACGTGACAGGCATCACCCTGACTGACAGTCGTTCCCTGTCGAAAACAATACCTCGCTGTTCGATAAACGCGCTGAGGGCACCGCTGTCAGCCAGTTCACGCGGAGTGCCGATGCTCAGTTGTTTCGGTCCTGCCATGAGCCATACGGTGTCGGCTATCTGCAGGGCGAGTTCCAAGTCATGCGTTGAAAGGAAGATGGTCTTGTCGGCTGTCCGGCTCAGTTGATGTAGTTTTTGCATCATCTCCACCTTACTGGGATAGTCGAGGAAGGCTGTCGGCTCGTCGAGGAAGATGACAGGCGTCTGCTGTGCCAATGCCTTGGCAATCATCACTTTCTGCCGCTCGCCATCGCTGAGGTTTTGTATCATCCTTCCTTTCAGGTTGTCGATGCCAACCATTGTTATCGCCTCATCGACAATGGCACGGTCGCCTGCCGATAGCCCTCCCCAGAAACCTGTATAGGGACTGCGCCCAAGTCCCACCATATCCTCGACCGTCATGTTCTGCACCTCGGGCCTTGCCGTGAGCACCACGCCGATGAGCTTGGCGAGTTGTTTCTCGCGCAGGAGTGCCAAGTCGTTGTCGTGTATGAACACCTGTCCGTCGAGAGGAGGTTGGAAGGCAGAGAGTGTGCGAAGCAGTGTGGACTTCCCCACCCCATTGGGTCCGATGAGGCAGGTCATGCGTGCGTTCTCCAGAGAAGCATTGATACCCTCAGCCACCACCTTTCGGTTTTTGCGAGCCATATATCCTATGGTGAGATTCTTCAGTTTTACAGTTTCCATGTGCAGTTTCTGTTTTCAGCGTGCTAAGGTACGAAATAAAATTGAAAATTGAAAATTGAAGAATGATAAATAAAGGCAGAACGGATTCACATCCATCCTGCCCCATAAAAAATAATCAAGGGATTATCAAAAGAACTAATTATGCCTCAATAACAATATATGTATAAATAGAAACCGATTCTTAATTACGCATTACCTTTCATCAGGTTTGTTTTACTGATGCAAAGTTCGTAATTAAGAACCGGTCATGAAAAGGAAAAATCCTAATTCGGCAGAGGATTTTCCCTATAGTTTAGGGGAAATTCCCCCTTACTCTCCCTCAGGGATGACAGGTCTGGGTGTTACCGTACCCGGTTCGGGCGTAGCGACAGGTGTCACCTCCGACTTGAACTCTTCGGCTGGTTGCTGAGGTTGCTGAGGCTGCTCGGGCTGTGTCACCTCCTCCGTTGCAGACGGTTGGGGATTGCCCTCTGTGTTGTCGGTTTCTGAAACGACAGGTTCGTCAGGTTTCTCCTCTGTCTTCGGCTTAGGCTGCTCCGTCTTGGTTTCCGTCTTCTTGTCTTCGGGCAAATCGATAGCCTTGGGCTTCTCGCCCTTCATAATGTTGACCGTATCTTTCTTTGCCGAGTCGGTTTTGACCTCAATGGCAGGAGTTTCTGTCTCATTATGCTTTGAAGAACGCGTCATCCACCACCATGCGAATATTCCCAATGCGACGATGAGAAGTGCGGTGACGAGCACCACGGGGAATCCGCTCTTTCCTGAATCGTCCTCCTCTTCATCACTTACCCTTTGTCTTGTCGGTTTAACAGGCTTTTCGGGCTTGGATGGTCTATCGGGCTTTGCAGGGGTGCGTGGTTTTTCTGGCCTTTGAGGCACCTCCTCGTGTTGCGTCTGAGTCTGTTGAGATGGAGTGGAAGGTTCCTCAGCACCCGTATGCTTTGGTGTCACCTGTGAGGCGACGGCGGCAGAGAGCACGCCACCTTCCAGATGCTCATCCATTGCCTCATTCATCACCCCGCTGACATGAACGATGGTGATGGAGTAATTGTCAGGACAATCCGACAACTGCTTAATCATCCTGATGAGTTTGGTATTGTCGTTGACAGGCTCACAGATGATTTCCAACATTTTACTCTCTGAGATGCATACATCAGCACCCTTTGTGAGCAGCACGAAATAGTCACCATACTGCACATTGACGATATGCGCCCGTGTTGGTTGCACCAAATGCTCGGCACTGGGCACAAAAGTTCTGACATCCTCAGCCGAATGGTAGAGAATGTTGCGCTCCCTGGGCCGGATATGGTAGATACCTGCAGACCCCACGTGTGCCGCCATCACTCCATGGCGGTGCAGATATAGAAGTGCGAAATGGATGCCCTGGCTTTCGGGACACTTTCGCTCCATTGTACTGGCTGCATTGAGCAATGCCTCGTCAAGCATTTCATCGGTGAAAGGCTCGTCGGGACAGGTGTTCTGAAAGAAGAAATCAGGTATCACCTTACAGAAGCACTCGCTTGCCTCGAACCCTTTTCCGTCGCCGCCGCAGCCATCTGCCACGATAAAGAGTTTGTCGTGTATGGTTCCCTCACCCACAGCAGGAAAAACGCTGTCCTCCTGTATGGCTTTCCTTCCTGCTCCAGAAGTGGACTGGGGTTTTAATATATCAAATTTCATAATGTCTGGACTCGTTGATGAGTAGAAGAAAACAAACTGCCGACGGTATTACCGTCACATTTTGCAAAATTATATAAAAATTTCTTAACGGCAAAGTTTTCACCCAAAAAGAATACACTAAACGAAAGAGGCAGTGATGTACTCTCCCGTTTAGTGTATCAAGATGGGCAGAAGCCAGATTTTATCTGAAGACTTGCAAGAGGACGAGCATTTGTCTCAATCCCACGAAGCAAAGGCCATAGAGGATGATGGAAAGAATGATGACGATAATCCAGGCCATAATACCCTTCATCCCCTTTTCGCTAAATGGTCTTGTCAGAAACTCAATGACATTCAATCCCAACATCCATAAGATAGGAATGACTGACACTCCTAAAAGCACAGCCAACAAGACGGAATTTCTGAGATAAAAAACAAAATAAGCGCCCACCAGGCATGCGAAAACCAAACAAACGGTTCCTAATCTGTCAAAAGCATCCATCTATTCAGATTTTTAAAAAATGGGCAGACCGTCTTGGTTTCGGCCTTGACGGCCTGCCCCGACAAACATTAATTATTCAATTACATAACTCGATTACTCCTCGACTGCTGCCTGAACGGCTGCCAACGGGGACTGAATATCGATACTCGCTCTGCATATTCTGCTTGCAAAATTAATGTTTTTCTCTGACTTAACTCTCATTTCGCACATTTTTCTTGCAGAATATGTTTGTTTTTTTATAAAATTTTAATGCTCATGTAGCATTTCATCATCCTTTTTGCTATTCTCTATTGCTTGCAACTATATATGAGCAGTACTTACTAAGCAAATTGGTTAATGGTAGGTCACCTTTCTGGTATCGCTCTGCATCAAGCTTTAGAATTCTTTCGCGAATTGGTTTCTTTCCTTTATATAACGCATTAAGATACGGAATGCCATTCTCCTCAGTGACACCAACCTCGGTAAAGAATTGCGTTAAGTCCTCTGCATCATAGACGATGGAGTAGCTGGGTCGTTTGGCTCCGGGAATGTCTTCTATAAGGATGTTTTTCGTAACCAAGTCCTGTATGTCACGAATGGCGGTGTCCTTAGAGCACCTCGCTAATGTTGCCCATGTCTTTGACGTTATCTTTGCCTCGTAGCCATCAAGAAAGAGGTTGAGCATCTGAATTTGTCGCTCAGTCATGGGGACAGAAGATACCTTCTGCCAGAAAAAGCTTTTGTTCAGAATGGTGGTGACGATGGTTTCCGCCTCATTGAGTGCATCGACCAGCTTCTGCATGTACCATACCAACCACTCAGTAATGTCGCCATCTCCATGCTGCATTCGTTCAAGAATCTCGTAGTAGTGGTTCTTATCCTTGTTAATCTGTGATGAGACATTGTAAAAACGGAACTCGCTCTTCTCCCCACGCGTCAATAACATATCTGAAAGGATGCGAGCTAACCTCCCATTGCCATCCTCGAAGGGATGGATGCTCACAAACCAAAAATGAGCAATGGCAGAACGGATGACACTGCTCACCGGCTCTTCACTATCAAACCAAGAGAGGAACTTTTTCATTTCCTCTTCTACACGGTCTGGTGAAGGAGCAATATAGTGAATCTTCTCACGTCCGAACATTCCACTGACAATATGCTCCTCGTTAGTACGGTATTGACCAATCTCAATCTTACTGCCTTCACTATAACCAGTAGGAAATAAAGCGGCTTGCCAGGCGCACAACTTTTCTTTATTAAGAGGCTGATTATAATATTGTGCTGCTTCAAGCATGACACCCAGA
>JAGCXX010000166.1 GCA_017961115.1 Prevotella sp.
GAGCCATCAACGACAAGGGCGAGGTGCAGGAATTGCCCATTGCCATCCAACTCAAAAAGTTCATCCTTGAGGAATATCCCGCTGAAATGGAGCCCCAAAGCCCAACCGACTCCGTGGTAATGTTGCAGCACACGCCCAAAAGGTATGCCAGCGACATCCTGATTCTCACAAAAGCGGGTAAGAATATCTCTGCCACTGTCGATGTCAATAAACCCGTGAGCATCGATGGATGGAAAATCTACCAATATGGGTATGATACGCAGATGGGGGCCATGAGCACCATCAGCATCCTCGAACTGGTGAGCGACCCATGGCTGCCGTTTGTCTATACAGGTATCTGGATGATGATAGCAGGAGCAATCAGTATGTTTCTTTTTGGAGTGAGGAGGAAGAGCGCATGACTTGGACACAATTCCCGATTTTTGCCTTCGTGGCGGTATTGCTGTGGATGGCAGGTGCCTATCTTGCATGGAGAGACCGGAGAAAACAAGCCGTAGCCGTGACTCTGGCAGGATTGGCGGTGTTCTTCTCCTTCATTGTCTTGTTCTGGATTGCTCTTGAACGACCACCCCTACGCACCATGGGTGAGACACGCTTGTGGTATTCTTTTTTCTTGCCGCTCTCTGGATTGCTTGTTTATTGCCGGTGGAAATACAAATGGATTCTTACGTTTTCCACCATGATGGCTCTCGTCTTCATTTGTGTCAACCTGCTTAAGCCCGAGATTCACTCCAAGACATTGATGCCGGCATTGCAGAGTCCCTGGTTCGCTCCACATGTCATCGTCTATATGTTTGCCTATGCTATGCTCGGCGCATCGGCTGTCATGGCAATCTACCTGCTGTTTTTCAAAAGACAAGAGCCGTCAAAGGAGGAGTTTGGAATCTGCGACGACCTCGTCAACGTCGGTCTGGCTTTCATGACTATAGGCATGCTCTTCGGTGCCTTGTGGGCCAAGGAGGCATGGGGACACTACTGGTCGTGGGACCCCAAAGAGACATGGGCGGCCATCACATGGTTTGCCTACCTTGTCTACGTGCACTACCGGCGCATCCCCTCACACAAAGGCAGGATGGCGCTTTATATGCTTCTCTTCGCCTTCATCTTGCTCCAAATGTGCTGGTGGGGCATCAACTACCTGCCCAGCGCACAAGGTTCCAGTGTGCATACTTATTCTTCGTGAGGTTTGGTTCAGCAATACTTGCAAACGATTGCGTAAAACAATAAGATTAATAAGATTCTTTATTCTTTCTTTATCATGCAAAACGTTATTTTTGCATACATGAAAAGACTCATTATTATATACTGTTGGCTGATTGCAGGCATTTCTTATGCTTTGGCCGATACCAAAGAGACTAACATCATTGGTGATGTCAATGGTGACAGTGATGTGAATGTGGCTGATGTCATGCTGGCCGTCAACTATATACTCGGTAATGAGTCTGACAAACTTATCTTTTCCAACACAGACATCAACAATGACAACACAATCGATGTGGCTGATGTCATGTCGATAGTGAGCATCATTCTCTATGGAGACGTCTACAACAATGTTGTCATCAATGAGGCTAAAGGTTGGTTGGAATCTGCATACGTGAAATGGGAACCCTTCCCTGAAGCATCTTCCTATGCCGTATATATCAGAGGAGGACAATATGAAGAATGGACCAAGTTGGACAACATGCTTGTGCGAAACTATGGCACCTACGGACGCGCCGATATGGTAGGACTGAAAGCATCTTCCGACTATGCCTTCAAAGTTGTCCCTGTGCTGTATGGCAAAGAGGACGAAACAAAGGCTGGCACCACGGACTACTTAGATGTGAAAAACTACTCTCGGGAAGGGTTTGCACATAAAACATGGACCAAAGGGGTGGGTGCATACAATGATGATGGAACACTGAAAAGCAATGCCAAGGTGCTGTATGTCACCAAAAACACTGCAAAAACCATCAAATGCAGCGTGAAAACATCTGGAAAGGGCACCACAGAATGCACAGGATTGCAGCACATCATCAGCGGATACCAAAAAGGGTATGACACAACACCCCTCGCCATACGCATCATAGGTATGTTGGAGAAAAACGACCTTGACAGCATCGGAAGCAAGGAAGAAGGCTTGCAGATAAAAGGAAATGGCAAGGACAGCGAACTGAATTTCACCATAGAGGGTATAGGTGAGGATGCCTGTGTACGGGGATTTGGTTTCTTGGTGCGCAACTCCAAGAGTGTCGAGTTCCGCAACTTTGCCATCATCCGATGTATGGATGACGGTCTGTCTCTGGACACGGACAACTCAAACATTTGGATTCACCATATGGATGTGTTTTATGGTCCAAACGGCGATGGCGACCACTCGAAAGGCGATGGCGCAGTGGATGTAAAAAGCGACTCCAAATACATAACCGTCAACTACTGCCATTACTGGGATACCGGAAAGACCAATATGTTTGGCATGAAGAGCGAGAGCGGTCCCAACTATATCTCGTATGACCACAACTGGTTTGACCACAGCGACTCACGTCATCCGCGTGTCCGCACAATGAGCGTCCATGTTTGGAACAACTATTTCGACAATGTGGCAAAATATGGTGTGGGGGCAACCGTCGGTGCAAGTGTGTTTGTGGAAAACAACTACTTCCTCAACACCCAAAAACCAATTCTTATCTCTGAACAGGGTACCGATGCCTTGGGCAGCGGAACTTTCAGTGGTGAATCTGGTGGCTTGGTCAAGGCATTTGGAAATTATTTTGACCGCAAAGCCAAAAACTTCAAATACTACACCCAGAACAATGCGACTTCCACAGGATATGATGCCTATGAAGTGGATAACAGAGAGGAACAGGTGCCTGAATCTGAGAAAACCAGGGCGGGCGGCTTTACATACAACAACTTTGACACCGACGACTCAATCATGTATCCATACTCTGTCGATGCCGCTGAAGACGTGCCGGACATCGTAAAGGGATATTATGGTGCCGGTCGCCTCAACCACGGGGATATCAGCTACACATTTGCAGACAATGTGGGATCTGATGACCAAGATTCTGCATACGACCCTGTGCTTGGCGCCTTGATTGATGGTTACAAGAGTTCGCTGATAGGCATATTTGGCGGAGAGGACATCAACAGCGGAGGAGAGAATGGTGGCGATGATGAGAATGGAGAAAGCCATGAAGACGATGATTCTGAAGGCACCACCATCTCATCGGATGTGGAATGTACCTTCAACCAATCTGGTACTCCCTCCAACAATATGTTTACTGTGGTCAACGGAAATGGCTCCAATTCCAAAGGCTATGCCACAGTCAATGGCACCACATACACCACCTGCCTGAAATTGGAAACGGAAACAAAAATCCAGTTCACCACTACGATAAAGATGGAGATGACCCTGGTGTTTGGGTCACAAGACACCAAGTACACCATCAAGGTGGATGGTGTAAAGAAAACGGGCACCAATGGCGTGCTTTCCCTTCCCCTTGAGGCGGGTAGCCACGAACTGACAAAAGCCGATACAGGCAACCTTTTCTATATCGGCTTGAGGGCATTGGAATAAAAATGCCTATCTCAGTTGCTCGTAAACATCTCTGAGTGAGTTGTCATCTCCTACATTACCAGGGAAAATGATATAGGGAAACCTATCTGTCATCACACAAGGCACATTGGCTACAATCTGTCCCAAAACTGTGGCAGAACGCACATGTAGTCCTTTGGTCAGAATGTCATGCGAGGTAATCCCTCCCTTGGCCACAAGATAAGATGGGGTAAACGGCATCTCGGCAACAAGTGACACCAGGAAATCTGATACGGTCTTGCCAAGTTTCTGACGCTGACCCGCATCCGACAATCGAATCTCCTGACGAGAAGTATAAACTACAGGTGTATATCCACCGGTCTCTGCCTCACTCATCTGTGACAAGATTTCTCCAAAGAGTTGCTTGTCCTCATCGAGGATGCGCATAACATCTACCTCGATGCCTCTTATACCATCGGCGGACAAGAGTGCTTTCAACTGACGGGTGGTTTTCTGCACATGCGAACCAACAACAAAGCACCCTACCCCACTCTTATTCCTTATTATTTCTTTCCCTAACAACGGCTGCTCCGAAATGCCACTTATGGCTTTGGGCAAGGATGATGAACTGCGTATGACAACAGCACCATCAAAAGAAGCGGTCTGAGCCAACAACTGGTCTGTATAGGCAGACAACTGTCCATAATTCTCTGCATCAACTATCTCATAATCATCCGGATTGGCTCCTTTCTCCCTGATATATTCACATAGCACGGATGTGGTGTATCCAAAGACATTGTCATTGGCAAACTCCGTTTGAGAAAGGGGTACTAAACGACCGTTCTCACGCATGAAATGCGTACCACCAACCGTCACCCGACCGGCCTCTATGAAGGCGGGAATGAAAGGAACGGGATGCCATATTTCTATACCATGTCTGCGTAGCACATGCTGCATCACATCTGTTTCCAAAGGGAAATGACCTCTCAGGCAGGAGTCACTTCTGCTCACATAAATCATGCGAAAACCACTTTCCCTGTTGGCCTCTATCACCGTCTCCATCGCATCCTCAATGACTTGAGAGGCTTCCAGCTGCGTCATGGCACGGGTGTTGGTCAGCATATAGAAAAATGGCACTTTGTCACGCAATGCCTCTCGGACAGTTTTCACATCCCATGATGTCAGCAGACAGCAACCATGTACGGTCTGGATGCCGGTAGGGTCATCGTCAAGGACAACCATCCTGGTGGTTTCGTCGCGTATCATGAGCGCGAGGATTTGAGTGAGGGAATTCCTTGCATCTGCCTGGCTTCCTCTGGTGTAGCGGGCTCACAACCCATAGCCCTAATCAGCACAACAAGGCGCTCTACCAATTCCGCATTGGTGGCTGCCCTTTGACCTGGAGCATAATAGAAACTGTCCTCAAATCCTATGCGGACAGCAGACGCTCCCATGCCAATGGCGCATGCAAGGATAGAGAAATCGTCCATCTGATCGTGAGTGATGCCCCATGAACTGCCTTGTTCGCACAACGCATTGAGCAAGCATAGGTTGCGACCCGTTGCGGACAAGTTGCTAGAAATACCACGCCCAACACAGAAATTATAATGCAACGGACGACTGAGCACACCCTCATCAGCCAACTTACTGCAAGTCTCCACCATGCTGAGGTCGAACAATTCCATCTCAGGGATTACCCCTGTCTCTTTCATTCTGGCTGCCCAATAACGGATGTCGGGCAAAGTATTGATATATACGGTCTCACCAAAATTGACCGACCCCATATTGAGCGAGGCGACCTCCACCTCTGGCACATTGAGACATACACATCTCTCTGCTAAAGTAAGGGATGACAACCCACCCGTAGAACCCTGGATAATCATGTCGGTCTTCTCGCGGATGCGTCTGATGGTGTCGCTGAACACATCAAGTTCGAATGTTTGCTCTCCTTTCAAGTCGCGTGTATGGAGATGTACCTCACATGCCCCTGCCTCATAACACCGGATGGTGTCCTCGGCTATTTCCTCTGGTGACAATGGATTGTGAACACCTTCGGGTATTTCTTTTCCCACGTGGCAAACTGGTGCCACAGTAATGATGATTTTCCTCATAGCTTTTATTTTTATATTGTAAATCAATTATCTTTTATGATATGGCATAATAATCACATGCTGTTTCCAATAATTGCAGATTGAACTCACGTGTCATTGTATCCATTCTGATGATATCTTTCAACCACCATACTAACAGTATTATTCCAGGGATAATCAAAAAACTGAAAATGAAAAGGAGCAATTTGTACACACCATTTTTGGCATCATTCAACAAAAAGCGATCCACACCCAATACTCCTAAGAAAATAGATACGAGGTACATTGCCGTCACATTTCTGAAAGGCAAACATTCCACATCGAATATTTGACTTTTTGTAAGATTCAACAATCTTGAAGCCACATATCCCAGCTCATTCTCTGGTAAATATTTTTGATTGAAAATCAAAAAATCCTGAACTCTCTGTTCCAAGCTATAAGACGATGTGTTTTCTTTGCTTTCTGCAGATGACCGAGTTGACTGAAAGTTGTTATTACTTTCAGTTTTGTTGGTCTGAGACTCATTAGGACAGCCACAAATAGGACATGAAGACAAAAGATAAGAATATTCCTCTCCACATTCTTCACATATCACTCTTTTGTCTATTGGCGTTCCACAACCAGGACATACAGACGCCTTGTCTGACACCCATCTTTCACATCTTTTACATTTTATCAGTGCCATAATCTTTATCAACAGTCAATGCAAAAATAAAGAATTTCTCGCATAGTTACAAGTCTGGATAAAAAACATTAATCAGTTCACCTCAAAACTATAGGCTTGGCCACTACGATTTCCATAAAGTCGGCCTTGGTGAGATGCGCCTTCACATCAAAACCAAAAGTGATTCCTCCCATGACTGGCAAGGTGTATTGCAAACCTATTCGCTCATAATAGGGCTTTTCTATCAAACTCGCATTGTATCCCATCCTACGAAAAAGATAATAGCCAAAAGACATGGCCAAAGCCAAACGATGGTAATACACTTGATGTTTAAGAGCCAACCCCACCGACCACGGACTATGCCTGACTTGATATTGATGTCTTGCATCAATCTGCTCCACCCTACTGGAATAAGTGCCATAAAAGACATCGGTTCCTATGCCGGAGGCCCATCTGCGCGCATAACGATACATCAGATCTGCCTGCAATGAATAAGCCATATATAAATCGAAGTCGGATGTTCTGTAATCAGGATGCTCCTTAGGGGTGTTGAACTGCGTATCCAGCCATTCCTCATTCAATGATTTCGCCCCAATGCCCAATGAGAAATTGAGGAAAAGATAGGGTGAAAAAATCGGTTTCGCCTGAACAGGACTTGAAACTGCCAACTCATGATAATAGGGGCAATAGACCAACGATGCTGTAGGCCCGAGAATATTTGCTCCTTTATTGGGCCTGCTTAGCGCGCCGTTGCTCAAGTGCCAAAAATCTGCCCCTACCTTAATTCCCCATTCTGGAGCAAACCTATACATGAAGTGGGTGCCAGCTCCAAAGAAAATAAGTCCATGCGAACCAATCAACTCATTGTCAACTGCACGCTGTGGGTCGTAGACCGACTTGCTATACCCGATGCCGGTGGAGAATGTATAATCGATTTCCCACTTCTTCTTACGCAGAAGCGGTCTGGAAAACGAGGCGTATGCCACAACGCTGTTCCCCATGCGGGAGTCATAATCAACCTCCTCGGCCATCCCCCATTCGGGTGATGCTGACTTGTGCATCGTCACCCCATGATTGAAGGCCATCTTCAATCCTATTCCTATGGTTGGATAACCATAATCACGGGCAAAGGCATCACTGTCTGCAGGAAGGGATACACGGGTAAGAACTGCGTCAACAGAAAAGTTGTCACGACCTTTCTGCCATTTGCGCTGATAGTCGTCGACAATGAGCACCTGACCTTTCTGCATCCCTACAGACGCTCCCCAATGAGTCAGCGTGTCGGCTTGTTGTGCAATGGCACAATCACATAATCCGAACATGCCCAATAGGAAAGCGAGCATCCGTCTCATCCTGGCAAAGAAAAAATTCTCTTGGCATTGAGGGTGGTCTCGGCTGCCACCTCTTCAGATGAGATACCATAACACATTGCCAACCTGTCAATAATATATCTGATAAAGGCACTCTCGTTACGTTTTCCCCTCATAGGAACTGGTGCCATATAGGGTGCGTCCGTCTCAAGAACGATGCGACTGATAGGTATGTCGGCTACCACTTCTGGCAAATGGCTTTTCTTGAAAGTAAGCACGCCACCAATGCCAAGTGAGAAATTGTCGAGTTCCAACAGTTGGCGGGCTTCCTGAGCATTGCCAGTGAAACAATGAAACACCCCTCCGGGAAGTTTATCTTTGTATCTTCGGAGAATGGCCACCAACTCATTTTGTGCTTTCCTACAGTGAATCATCAATGGCAGGCCTATGCGGCAGGCCCATTGAACTTGCCGCTCAAAGGCTTCAAGCTGTTGTCGCTCAAACTCCCGACTCCAGTAGAAATCCAGCCCTACCTCTCCGATGGCAACAAACTCTTCACTGAACATAGATTCCATCCTGTCAAGCACTTGGGTATAATCATCCCTGACTTCCTCGGGATGGAGACCAATCATCGGAAAGGCATAACCTGGAAACTCATGGCAAACATCAATGATTTTCCGCACTGACTCCTCGTCAACGGCTGGCACCAAGATGGCTGACGCTCCAGCCTCCTTAGCTCTCATGATGACTTGTTCTCTGTCCTCATCAAATTCCTTGCCGTCGATGTGTATATGCGTGTCAATAAAAACCATAGTTTACTTCCTTTCATTTCTCCTATAATAATACACAACACCAAACTTGCGGCACAAATCATACCGCTTTTCAGGTGGCTCTTCATTGTAATGCTCTTCTATGACATCCCATATCCTAAGAATGAGACGGTCCACTTCAGGCCTCATCTGTGTAATGTCTGCCAACGCATTTTGAGTGCGGGTCTGATACTGTTTCTGTGCGTCATACATTCCCTTGAACACATCAAAATGGGTAGCAACCGCACCAATGGGTGGAGAAAGGATTGGCTTTCCTCCTTTCCTGACGCGCTCTTTCTCCCCTCGGATAATCTTAGGCGCCCATTCCATAACGGCATCTGCTGTCTTGAGATAAGGCACCACGCGCTGCTTGGAATCAAGACCATAGGCACAAAGCTCACCGTCCTTGATTTCTCCTCTCTCCACAGCGAAGAACATCACCTGAAGAAAATGACTGAGGTAAGTCATCGCATTGTGGTGCAACGCAGCAATACGTTTCGAATACCTCACCTGAGTGCGCATCGAGAGTTGATATTGTGTAGAGGCATCGCTGAAACTGGCATATAGGCGCTGAGCTTCAGAAATCAGTTTCCGGTCAATGAAATGTCCGCTTACAGCATACACTTCATTGTTGTCGGCCAGTGCCTCAAGAGCTTTCAACCTGGCTGCATCAGTTTTGGGCAACCTGCGATATGGCACTCTATATCTGATTACTGGTTAGTATTCCCTTTTCATCATCTCAGCGGTGTAAGCAAGCAATTCCTGCTTGCGCTCGGAATCTACCTTTACCGCATCAAGAAACTTAAGACCCTCCTTGAAATAATAACTGATTTTCTCCTCGGCCAATTTGTTGATGCCTATCTCATTGTATATTTCAGTCACTGCGGCAATTTTCTCCTGAGGGTCTGGAGATGGCATGTCAAGCCAATTGACAAGCACTTGCTTCTGCCTCTCATCTGCCAGTGCAAGAGCGTTGATGAGCATATAAGTCTTCTTATTCGATATGATATCACCTCCTATGGCCTTTCCAAAAACCTTTGAGTCACCATACACATCAAGGAAATCATCCTGAAGTTGGAATGCAAGTCCTATTTTCTCACCAAAACGATACAGGTTGTCGGCGTCTGCCTCCGGAGCATCTGCCAGAATGGCACCCATTTTGGTGGCACATGCCAACAAAACACTCGTCTTAAGTCGTATCATCTCGATATACTCATCTTCCGTAACATCATTCCTGCTTTCAAACTCCATGTCATACTGTTGCCCCTCTCCGATTTCAAGAGCTGTGCAAGTAAACAAGTCCAGTATCTGACTGAGTTTGTCGGGACCACACTGTGCCATCTGCTGAAATGCTAGCACCAACATGGAGTCGCCTGACAAAATAGCCGTGTTGGGGTCCCATCTCTTGTGGACAGTCATGTGCCCTCTTCTTAAATCCGCATTATCCATGAGGTCGTCATGAAGCAGTGTATAATTATGGTATGTCTCCAAGGCACAAGCTGATGGTAAGATGGTCTGTGGATCATCGCGGAACAAATTGTATGCCAACAACATCAAGGTTGGCCTGATTCTTTTTCCTCCAAGCGACAACACATACTTGATAGGCTCATAAAGTCCCTCCGGTTTTCTGTCATAGGGGATGCTGTCAAGATAATGATTGATTAATTGAAGGATTTCGTTGGAATTCATCATATATTTAGGCTGTTATTATGATACATTCAGTTGATTGACAATCATCATTGATTATAGTTTGAAGACGATTGGCAGGTGGATAAGAGTTCGGCATGGTTTGCCCTGGCTTTTCCCCGATTCCCATTTAGGCATCATCTTCACCACTCTGAGCGCCTCATTGTCAAGGTCGATGTTGGCTCGTTGTATGAGCCTTACATCATCTACCCTACCATCGGTATTGACAATGAACGCCACAATCACTTTGCCACTGACCTTTGCCACTTTTGCCCTTTCGGGATATTTCAGGTTTTGTGTGAGCCATTTCAGCAGTTGCGACATTCCGCCGGGGAACTGAGGCAGTTGGTCAACCTCTGACATCAACCTGACATCATCGTTTTTCTCTTCCTCTTCCTGCACAACCTCCTCCAACTTCTCGTCCAGTACTTCAGGAGCCTCGGTTTCCAATACAACCTCTGGCTTTTCAACCTCACTGTCATTCTCATCCATCACATTGGAGATTTCGGGTACTACCACGACCTGGTCACTCTGGACAGGAACCTCCTTTTCGGGTTCGGGCAAGTTTTCCTCCATAGGGGGCATCATCTGCATATCCTCTGCTATTTCGTCGAGGAAATCTGAATCCAGGACACTGCTCCTATCCGAGAAAGAAAACTCCATCGCAACGACAAACAATGCCGCAGCAACAATGATTCCAATAAGGAAAGCCCATCCTCTTATGCGCTCAAGGTCAGCGCTGGTCGTTTTTTTCTCTTCCATATCAGATGATGCATACTCTCCATGGGCTTCCAAGAATCGCTCCTAAAAAATGGTGTCTGATTCAATAATCACCCCAAAACTCCGTTATTATATAGAGTTAATGCTCGGAGAATGCATTTCAAGATACAAAAATAACTCAGATATTTTAAAAAAGGTGTATCTTTGTAGAAAATTTGAATAAAAAAGGATGAAAAAAGGGTTTTTAGTGCTATTTGCCACTTTCTTGTCATTGGCTGCAATGTCACAAGAAAGTCAAACCGCCTATAATTTCCTTCGTCTTCCCGTGAGTGCCCATGGAGCCGCTCTTGGCGGTGACAACATCACACTCATAGAAGACGACGCCTCATTGATTTTCTCCAATCCCGCTCTTCTCTCATCTGTAAGCGACCGTACGGTTGGCTTAAACTACATGAACTACATGTCGGGGGTCAATACGGCAAGTGCCAGCTACTGCACATCAATAAAAGATAGTCTTTCGATAGGTGCAAGTGCACAATATATGGGCTACGGCAAAATGAAGGAGATGGATGCCAACAATGTCCAGACCGGCGACTTCAGTGCCAACGACATCTCCTTGGCCGTGTATCTGAGCTACAATCTTAGTTTACGCCTTGTGGGAGGTATCGCTGCCAAATGGATTACCTCATATATAGGGCACTACAACTCGATAGCGATGTGCGTGGATTTGGGTGCCAATTATTTTGACTCCGACCACGGACTGTCGATTTCATTGGTTGCACGCAATCTGGGAGGCCAACTCAAAGCCTACGATGAAGAATATGAGAAATTGCCATTTGACCTGCAGGCTGGCATCAGCAAGCAATTGGCAGGAGCACCCATCAGACTGTCGGCTACCTTTCTGGACCTGACTCACTGGAACTACAAACCAATCAACCATATCGCTGTGGGAGCAGAGGTGTTCCTTTCCGACCAGATTTGGGTGGGTGGCGGTTTGAACTTCCGCCGCGCAAACGACTTGAAAATCACTTCCGGTGACGAGAGCAGCAGCCATGGTGCCGGCTTGTCATTAGGGGCAGGAGTCAACCTCGACCGGTTCAAAATCAACCTGAGTTATGGAAAATACCATGTATCATCCTCTTCCATCATTGCCAATATTTCATTCAACATATAAGCCATGAGAAAAATAACAATAGCAATAGACGGCCATTCCTCGTGCGGAAAAAGCACCATGGCCAAAGACTTAGCAAAAGCCATCGGCTACATCTATGTGGATACAGGTGCGATGTATCGTGCTGTAACCTATTATGCCCTCACACAAAATCTGTGGAATGAAGATGGCGTGCTTGACACGGCTCAGTTGGAAACGAAACTACCTGAAATTGAGATTGGTTTCAAACTCAACGAAGAAACCGGCAAGCCCGACACATACCTCAACGGTATCTGCGTGGAAAGTGAAATACGAGGTATGGAAGTTTCTGACAAGGTGAGTGAGGTGGCTGCCATTCCCTTTGTGCGTGAGGCACTTGTTGCCCAACAACAGCGGATGGGTGAGTCGAAGGGCATTGTGATGGATGGGCGCGATATCGGTACTGTCGTGTTTCCTGATGCCGAATTGAAAGTATTTGTCACCGCCACGGCTGAGGTACGTGCCCAAAGGCGTTATAACGAACTGCTCAGCAAAGGCTCTCCGGCTGACTACAATGACATTCTCCGCAATGTGAAGGAGCGCGACTATGCTGATAGCCACCGTGAGGTCGGACCACTTCGTCAGGCCGAGGATGCGATACTGCTTGACAACAGCAACATGACCATCCCGGAACAAAATGCTTGGCTGCTGACAGAATACCACAAAGTCGTGGACCAAGAAGACTAAGAAATCTCTAACACACAAAAGACAAATTCCCTATAGCAATAGAAGGAGACCTTTTAAAGGCCTCCTTCTATTGCTATAGGGAAGAATGGTTGATATCACTTGATGAGTTTTCTACCATTGACAATATATACCCCTTTGGGCAAATGTTCTATGTCAATTTTGGAGCCAGTGACCTTTGCCTCACCCACTTTGATGCCACTCAGATTGTAGACGGCAACAACCTCACCCTCGGTGGCAAAAGGCATCATGATACCATCAGCCTCATCATCAAATACACCGATGTTCAATTCCTCGTAAACTTCAGTCTTGTCTATATCGGTCGCAATGAAATAACACCTGAAAGGATATATAGTATTGGTGCCTGAGACAAATTTCGAACCATCGCTGTTGAGGGAATAGGTGTTGGACAGTTTTTTCTGAGAGTATGAACCTCTGAAATTGAACGCATTCGAGCCAATAACAGCATACGGTTGGCGATAGAGATTCACATTGGAAGCGCTGAAGACAACTGGCTTTCCAACAAGATTGTTCGCCTCACCCCAAGCAGAGCCTGGAACAGCATAAAGATATGGCCTGTTGGCTTCAAACTGCTGAACATAGTCGAAACAAACCGTATTATACCCTTTAAGGGACTTGAATTCTTTTAGCCAGAATTGCTTGCCAGTATCGTCGCCCGCCTTAAACCAATTCAGTTGTTTTCCATTGCAAGTGATGGAAGTGGGTGCAAAGGGCAGGATAATGGTCTGCCATCCATTCTTACCATTAGTTCCCAATTTTGACGTCCGAGTATATGATATCGTCTTGGCCACAATATCCCTGACGGTAAAGAACGGATAACCATCAGAAAGCGTGATTTTGTCCGCAACATTTGCCTTTACAACATTTTTACCCGACATACCTGTAATTACCTTGTCGCTAGCTCCAATATAATACAAGGTATTGGGATTGCTGCTTGGGACAACTTTTGTGACAGTTGAGGTAAGACCTGTGAAATCAGCTGCCGCAACATCCGCATCTAATGAAATGGTGGCAGTCGGTTCCAAAGGTTTGGGCTCACCTGTTGCGTTATATGTCATCACAGCCTTGGTGACATAGTACTTGACACTCAAATAACCATATGAGATGAAAGACTCATCTCCATACTTGACCACTAATGCATAACATGTCCCTGGTTTGAGGTCATCGAATTGGAAAGTAGCTTCCCCATATTGCTTAGAAGGAATACTCATATAAGTCCAACAACTTCTCATGGTGCTATTCCAATTTGAATTCAAATAATAAAGAGTTACGATGACATCACCATAGTAAGGAGCGGCAGACTTGTTATATAGTTTCATCTTTCCTTTCAATGTGGTTCCCCAAACGGTTTTTCCAGATTTTAGGAAATCAAGTTGAACATCAGAATCTTTCAACAACTGCAGGTTTCTTGTGGAAGAAGCTGTGATGGTCACTTTAGAAGATCCCAAAACTGATGAGGTTGAGGCCCAAACATTATAAGTGCCTGATGTGCCTGGTTTGAAAGAGAGTTGAACATTCGTGGTCTTTCCAGCCGGGATATTGACGTAGGCTGTTGATTTTTTACTTCCCATGGACGATGTCGTACTGGCATACAGAGAAACATATCCATAGAAATCATCCCCTGTATTTTTGATAGAGACAACAACAGGCTGATTTTGTCCTGCAAGTTTTGAACCGATAAATGACATCTGAGTGACTGAAAGGACAGCATTGGAAGACTCGATGGACAGGGCAACAGAAGTAGAATAAACTGCTTTGATGTGGTTGCAGTCAGCCACCTGGTCACACAGTTCCCATTCGTCGGAGCCTTTCAACTTGCAAATCGGATATAACTTGTATGTTCCCTTTGCCAATTTAAGGGCCGTGAAGTCAGAAACTGACAATGTGAATTTTGCCACGACATACTTGTTGCTCTCGATGGAGACTGGGGTGGTGCTTGTTTGCTTGAGCAACTGAATGTTGCCATTGGCATCATAATAGCCCAGTCCGAGATAGTATGAACCTGCCTGTGTGTTCAGATTTGAATACTGCACTGTAGTGCTTGTTCCAGAAGCGGCACTGATGGTGGCCTTTAGGAACGTATTGTCAGTTTCGTTGTTGTATCCTTTTTCCGGTTGGAAGTCAAACAATGCCCTTGAATTGAAAATATAACTTTTCTCTCCAACGTAAGAATCCATATCATCGGGAATATCACTGTTGAGTATGGATAAGGAAAAGAAACCATTGTTTGAACCACCCCATCCCCAGTTGACATGGAAGTAGTCGCTTCCGTCATATCCGTCAATAATAAACAAGTGTCCTGAGGTATCTTTCAGGTATGCAACATAGAGAACAGGCCTCGCTTGATACAACTCATCAAGAATCTTTTGTTTCCATCTCTCGTATGAATATCCGCTTCTGTTGATGAATCCTGTGTAACTTGATTTAAATTTGAAATACTTGGAGGCTACAGACATAATATTTCCATCCGATGCCGTTGTATTCTCAAGGTCAAATTTGCTTTTGAGCGCGATAGCACAATAAGTAATAAAGTTGGATGTGTTGGACAGCTGAGTAGAGGTCTGGGTTCCATCAGCTTTCTGGCACATATTGTTCCAATAAATTGTGGTTCCAGCTTTAATGGTTGGAGCTTTAACAGAATATGCTGTATATCCAGTAATTTCATAAGGCAATTTGGATTCCATTTTTGACCTGAAATAATAGACATATTGCGCCAAGGCTACACCAGTGCAACCAAGGATACAACTCTTTCCACCTTTGGTGGGCGCATTTTTGTTAAAAGGCTCACTCTGTCCCCACTCTGTTTCCAACAACGGCCTGACGGGGTGAGTTGTTGGTGTCGTGGATGAGTTGGCATACAAAGGACCATTGGAGGCAATGTCAAGCTTGTCAAGCTTGTCTATCTCTTCTTTGTATACATTGAAGATCGACCCCTGATAATCATCAATGAGACTCATGTCAAAATGTCCTTTGTCGGAATAGCCAATGATAGGGGTAGTCCTATCATCTCCGGAAACGATGACAAATCCTTCATCGTTGTCATTGTTGAAGACATAGAAATACGGATTCTGTACATTTCCGGCAGACACCTTCCTTGGCCCTTCTGTCACTTTGACACTCTCATTAAACGAGATGCCTTTCTTTTGCATAAAAGCCTTTGCCTGAGCCAGTGCCTCCGTTCTTGATATGGGTGCTGCTCCTGCAAGGCCTACAAAGGAGAAGGCCAAGATCCATGTCATCAATAATTTGATTGTTTTCATGATTTGTTTATTTGTTTGTTGCAGTTATTCTTTTTGATATCCCTTAAATATTGTTTTGTATATAATTCCTACAATCTTCCATCAACCATTTTGGGGTACTTGTAGCACCACAGATACCCACAGACTGTACATTGCTGAGCCATTTCAGGTTGATTTCCTCTGCCTTCTCTATTTGGTGGCAGTTGTTGTTGACCCTCTTGCATTCATTGAACAGCACTTTGCCGTTGCTGCTTTTTCCTCCTGAGACAAAGAGGATGAGGTCATGTTTTTGGGCGAACGCTGCAATATGCGAGATTCGGTTGGCCACCTGTCGGCAGATGGTGTCGAAACTTTTGAATGTTGCTTTTGATGAAATATGATTTTGAATGTAGTCGATGATGAGATGAAACTCATCCAAAGATTTGGTGGTCTGAGAATAGAGGTAGATATCGTGGTCGAAGTCCAATTTCTGGACATCATTGATGTTTTCCACGACAATGGCCCTGTTGTTGGTTTGGCCAACCAACCCCAAGACTTCTGCATGTCCGTTTTTCCCGAAGATGACGATTTGGGCTTCAGGATTGTTGTCAAACTGTTTCTTGATTCGCTTTTGAAGTTGCAGCACGACAGGACATGTGGTGTCAACAATCTCTATGTTCTGCTGACTGGCCACCTCATAGGTTCTTGGGGGCTCACCATGGGCTCTCAGCATGACCTTCACATCGTGCAGCTGTGAGAGTTCGTCATGATTGATGGTGACAAGCCCCATTGCCCGCAGTCGCTCACATTCCATGCCGTTGTGAACGATATCCCCGAGGCAATAGAGCGTTTTCTCCTCACGAAGTTTTTCCTCGGCTTTGTTGATAGCCGTGGTCACTCCGAAGCAGAATCCGCTTTCACTGTCAATCTCAATTCTAATCATGGCTCTTTTCTGAGGTTGTCGTAATACAAATCGAGCAATTGTCCTGCTGCCGCGAAAGAGGTTTGTTCTCCTGCGAGCACGCTTCTCTCAGCCTCTTTCAGTTTTTGGTTGATGAGTTGGCTGTTGTAGAAACTGTTGCGCAGATGCTCATTGATGGTTTCATACATCCAATACTTGCTTTGCTCGTTGCGCCTGTATGCAAAATACCCATTTTCCTTGACGAAGTCGATATATTCATACACCATATCCCACACCTCTTTTATGCCGAGGGCATAGAATCCGCTGTAACACATCACTTTAGGCATCCAGCCGCTTTCTGATTTTGGAAAGAAATGGAGTGCGTTTCTGAAATGTGTTGCCGCCATATGGCATTTGTCCACATTGTTTCCGTCACATTTGTTGATGATGATACCGTCGGCGATTTCCATGATACCCCTTTTGATACCTTGCAGTTCATCGCCTGTGCCTGCGAGTTGGATAAGCAGGAAAAAGTCTACCATCGAGTGGCACGCCGTCTCGCTCTGCCCCACTCCGACTGTCTCGACAAAAATCTTGTCATAACCGGCTGCTTCGCACAATATGATGGTCTCGCGGGTTTTCCTTGCGACGCCTCCCAATGAACCTGCGGTCGGACTGGGCCGTATGAAAGCCTCTGGTCTGAGCGCCAACTTCTCCATTCTTGTTTTGTCACCGAGGATGCTGCCTTTCGACCTCTCGCTGCTGGGGTCGATGGCGAGGACAGCCAGTTTGCCGCCCCGTGTGTCAAGCACGTGGCAGCCGAAAGCGTCTATGGATGTGCTTTTACCCGCTCCGGGAACGCCACTGATGCCCACCCTTACCGAATTGCCGCTATAGGGCAGACATTTCTCGATAACCTCCTGTGCCATGTTTTGGTGGTCGGGATTGACACTCTCCACGAGTGTAACGGCTTGGCTGAGTATGGTCACATCACCCTTGGTGATGCCTTCCACCATCTCGGCTACAGAATAGGTTCTGCGTTTGAACCTGTTGCGCTTGAGATACGGATTGATGCTTGACGGCTGCACGATGCCGGCATTCACAGTCAGTCCCTTGTATTCCTCATTATTCTCTGGATGTTCCATATTGTGGATTAAATCGTTGTCTTTTAATAGATGTTGACCTCTATGATGGTCTTCGCCATCCTCGGGTCGTTTGATATCAGGAGAATTCTCGGCTTTTCCTTTACAGACTTCATCAATTTCATGTCTGCCGTGACTCTTAGTTTGACTGACTCTCCTGGTGAGAGGACGTTGTCGGGCAACTCCAATGTCAGTCCTTCAGTGAATGACTGCAATCTGATGATTTCCAGGTCAGTCCTTCCAAGATTCTCTATTGTCACAGTGGCCTTTTTGCGTTTCTTTCCCTCAAGCGAACCCATATCAAGCACTGTGTCGGAAATCTTCATCTTGGGCATATACACCAACTGTTGGTCGGTTACTACTCCAAACGATGGCAACATGATGGCCTCCACTGCTAT
Organism: Prevotella sp.; assembly: GCA_017961115.1. Lineage (GTDB taxonomy): Bacteria > Bacteroidota > Bacteroidia > Bacteroidales > Bacteroidaceae > Prevotella. The sequence continues at coordinate 18,350 of JAGCXX010000166.1, forward strand.
CTGTTTGTCTTCTGTCAGTTTGTCAGTATTCCTCTGTGCGAGATAGATGGTTGCCTTGGCGAGTCCAGGGTGTTGCAGCTTGTCTGTGAGCAGTGTGAGATACAGCACACCTGGTTTTCCGGGAGGAATGGATGAAGGCGAGATGTCGGCCCTCAGGTATTCAGGAAGCCTGAGCACGGCAGGAGTCATCATTTCGCTTGTGCCGTTCAAGATATGTATTTCCTGAGTAGGATTCTCTCCTTTTGCCACATCATCAAACATGACGCTTGTGGCATCTGCCTTGATGCGTCCGAGCAAGAAAGGATAATTGCCCTCAAAGTCTTTGATTTCCTCCACGACAATTCCCCTCATGGTCAGCGTGTATGGCAATGATGCCCCACTGGTGTAGATGTCGATGAATTTCTCAAAATGCCCCAATTGCTTGGCGTCATAAGTTGCTGAGATGACAAAAGGCTTGTTCTCTGAAATGATGCCTTTGGGGTATTCCACCTCGGTGCAGCCGCAACTGGTGTCGACGCTCTTGATGGTGAAAGTGCCTTCTCCCTCATTGGTCAGTTCAAAATGAGCAGTCACCGGTTTTCTGAACAGCACCTGTCCGCAGTCGATAACCTGAGATGTTGTCGTGATGCGCTGCGCCTCTGCCCTGCCGCCCATCAAGGTGAGGGCAGCAACACAAAGGACGATATGTAGGAGTTTTCTCTGCATGTCTGTTATTCGTTCACAACCAGTTTGAGTGCCTTGCCCGTTGCCGAGAACTCGGGGGCATATGCACATTGCACCTTGCATGTGCCGGTCTCATAGGTTCCCTTCCTGTCGATATAGTATTCTGTCTCAATCACATGGGTTCCTTTTGGCATCTTGTGGAAGTAATATGCGGTAGTATAGTCTTTTGGTGCGATGTAATAGCCATAGTGGTAGCCTGATAGTTGACTGACGGGCTCCATGCATGATGCCTTTCTGTCAATAACCTCCACGAAATCAAGGTCGCGCTCTGCTTTGATGGTCAGCCTCACGGTTACCTTGTCACCCACCTTGAGACGTTGGCTCTGCGTTCTGATTTCTCTTTCCACCGACAGACCTGAAGATGAGTTCTCCACTTCGTCTGTCCTTTGCAGGAACTGTGCGTAAAGAGCGCCCCATGATGTGCCTGATGATGTTTTCTCCACCTCAACCTTGTGCTTGTTGTCCGCCTTCATGGATGTCTTGACATAACCAATGCCGGCGGTTTCCTTGGAGGTCTCCACCTGCTGTCCGTCAACATAGATGACCGAGGCGACTCCGTTGTCAAGCGCTTTGGTGTTGCCCTCCAGGAAGGCATACACAGCATCGACGCTGTTGATTGGCGTATCCCACATTTGAGCGCGTTTCTGTTGGAGCAACCACAACCTCATCTCATTGACGAAGTCGGTTCGCTCCGGCCTGAGCATCTTGTATGCCTCCATTGCTGCTATCTCAGTAGGAATGTTGTAGCTGCACCATGAGTAGTATGCTTTCCTTGTGTCGAAGTAACGCCCCATCTCTGGTGTGACCACCGAATATTGGTCAATGCTGGTGAGGTATTCCTCTGCCTTAGCCTTTTTGTTGAATTGGGCAAGGATGACAGCACTTCTTGCCTTTCCGTAGATGGTGAAATCCTGGGGTTTACCGCTGAAGAGTCCGATGAGGAAATCAGCTGCTTTCTGCACATCATTGTCGAGTTCTCTGCCATCAAGGGCCATGTTGTAAAGCACGCACAGTGCCATCTCGCTCGGCATCAGTCTCTTGTTACCTCTCTTCTGTTCTCTCTGAATATCCTCCATCTCCTTGATGAGGAAGTCGCCCATGAAGCCATAAGCCTTCTCAAGCATAAATCGGGTCTCGTTCTGCTGCCCAATCATCTTGTTGAGCCTGATGAACATCTCGCTCACGGCTGTTGTCATGTAGATGCTACCGGGCATACCTTCCCACCAGGACCATGAACCATCACCGTTTTGCAGTTCCTTGAGCTTGTCGAGTGCCATCGACAGTCGGTAGCTGATGGTCTGCTCATCGAAGTATTTCACCAAACTTCTCTTTTGACTTGACTCTTTGTCTGCATTGGGCACCCAAGGTGTCTCGTTGAGGAGCAGGTCTTTGAGTTCCTCATTCTTCTCCAGGTTGCTGGCCAGACTTCCCAGCGAGTCGGTTTCCTCTCTCCATTTCATCACTGTCTGCTTGATGGTTGGAGTGATGTTCATCAGATACTGTCCGATGGCGTTGGCATAATATGAAGTTGCCTGGGTGATGGCATTCTTGTCGCTTCCTGCCGCCATGTTGGGCAATGCCTGAATCATGAGCCATGCGGGATTGTTGGTGTATTCGATGGTCAGTTTTGAGTCACTGACGCCTTTGGGGAACAGTTTGGCAAGGTCGAAAGCAGATGTTTGCGGCTCTATCTGGGTGAAGGGAAGCGTACGGGTGACGAGTTCCATATTGGAGAGCACGGGCAGATAATGCTGCTCACCATCAGAGATTCCGTCGCCCACCGCCTTGATTCTGCAGATGAGGAGTCCCGGCAATCCGTCAGGTTGATAGTCAAATGTCACTGCATCTGTTTGGTTGGCCTCTGTATTGAAGCTGGTCGTCTTTGAGAAAACCACATTCTCCGTTTCCGGGTCCACCATTTCCACGGTGGCTTTTCCTGCTATGGAATGGTCGGATGTGTTGAAGATGCGTGCCGTTATCTTGGTCTGGTCACCCAGTCTGACAAATCTTGGCATGTTGGGCACCACCATGATGTCCTTCTTGGCGATTGCCTCCCCACTGATGCGGCCGCTGTTGATTTGGCGGTCGGTGGCGATACCCATCATTTTCCAGGTGGTCACCGACTCAGGCAAGGTGAATTTCAGGGCTATTCTTCCATCTGCGTCTGCGACGACTTGCGGAATGAACGCCGCCGTCTCATCAAGGTTCTCTCTCAGTTGCGGCTCAGCTTTTTCCTTATCTTCATCGCCAACTGCATCTTTCGCTTTTTGTGAGGCTACTGTCATTTCATCTTTTTTGATGATGGGTGCCGTAAATTTCTCTTCTGTCTCAACCGAACTATCCATCGCCATTGAAGACTCCATAACCATTTCGACTGGCGCTCCTCCCAGAACATTGGCATTCATCATTTTCCTGAGACCATATCGGTATACCCTGCCTGACCAGAATTGGAAGATATCACCGTCATATTCAGTGAAAGAGAGATTAGGCACTTTAAGTGAGACGAAGGGTTTCCTTCCTCCAAGGTCAGCCGAACCGTAACGCAGATAGTTCCAAGAGGTGCTTGGCAAATACACGTTGATGTTATTGTTGAACCACCAGAAGTGGGATTCGATTTGGTCGAGCGACTTGTCATAGATGGTTGCCAACAGCTGTGCATCGGCTGGCGAACCATCGGGATAGGTGGCTTTCAGTATCCATTCCTCTTGCTGTCCCGGAGTCAGCTTGTCGCGGAACGTCTCCCATTTCAGTATGATGCGCTTGTCGGGCATGGGGCGCTGTATTCGCTGTGTGTGCGTGTATGCCACCCCGTTTCTCACCCACGCGAAAGTGAGCAGCACCCCGCTGCCATATTCCTTGCGGTATTTCCATGTTCGCGTCTGGTTGGAGTTGCTCAATGTGAACGTACCCTGTTCCAACACCTTGTCATCGGCAAACACATTGTAGAACACGACCTGGTCTGGGTCTGAGGTTCCTACCTGCACTTTCACCTGCGCGTCGTTGTCTGCAAACTGGTAAGAGGATGCCTGAAACCAGTCGTGAGTCTCTATGCATGGCTTCTTGTCATCATAGGAGAACAATACGATTTCGCGCTTGATGGTGTCGCCTTGGCATATGGCCTTGATGGTATGCTTTCCCGACCTGGCCAATGCGCCATCCTTGGGCAGTTCGGTCTTCTCATTGGTCTTGGCGGAATAACCCTTAGGCTCATCGTCGATGTAGTAGGTCACGTCGCCATCTATCTCATCGCCTGCATTGTTGAGCAACGAGAATGTCACCGTACTCAGTTTCTCACGCTCCAATACGGATGGGAGATTGAAATTGAATGCAGTCAACTTTCTGCTGATGGGCAGCGTCAACTCGCCCTCATGTGTCTCGCCTCCCAGGTCGGTGACCGATGCGTTGACAACAATTTCATAGAATCTGCTTCTCCAGTCATCATCATCATCGGCATCCACATTGGCGGGCAACGAGATGGGCACTCTCATCGTAAAAGCTCCCTCATTGTCGGTGACGACGCTGTCCTGAAGCAACATCTCGTCTTCGCTGGAACTGTGTCTCCACCACCACGAGGCACCTCTTCGCTCCACCTCATAGGCCACCTTTGCTCCCTGCACAGGCACACCTGAATAGGTCCGGGCATATCCCTTGAGGGTGAGCGTGTCGCCATCCTTGTATGCCTCCTTCACCACGGGCATCTCAACATCGAATGTCGGACGTTTGTATTCCTCCACCCTGAACGACTCTCTGCTTCCTCCGGCATTGATGGAGAAAGTACCTGTCAGGCCCGATTGGGGCAGGACAAAGTCGGCGGCAGCCTTTCCGAAACTGTCGGTGACCACCATGCGTTTGTCTATCTCCTTGTTGTTGGCATCACGCAGGACGACGGTGAGCTTCTCCCCTTCCAATGCTTTTGCTTCCAAACCGCCCTTGACGGTGAACTTGATGAGGCCTACATGCACGGTTTGTCCGGGGCGGTAGATGCTCCTGTCGGTAAACAGCTGAACAGATGTCACGTCTCTCACACTGTTGTATGAGTAGTTCGACATCCACATCGACTGGTCGGGACAAAACTTGTCGTTGTCTGTATACAGGTAATACGTGCCGCTTGAATTTCTTCCCTCTCGGTTTTTTACCACAATGTCACCTTTGGGCCCCAGATGGATGAGTGTATCTTTTTTGTAGGATTCGATTCTAAGCTTTGCGTCCTTCAGGGGCTGTCCTGTTGTGGCGCTCACAGCCACAAACCTCATCTGGTTCTCCGGCATGGGCTGTGCCAGCAGGTAGACATCTGAGACATAGAACAGTGTTCTTGCGGTGGAGATGTTTTTCTCATTGGTGTCAAACTCCGCGAGATACATACCTCTCTCCAATGGCTTCAGAAGGATGCTGTCTTCAAACGACACATAGTCTGGATGATATTCAAATTGTTTGCCTACCTTGAATGTTGTCCCGCTGATGATGGCTTTCTTCACGGCAGCAAGCGTCTTCTGGTCATAAAGCGAGTAGTCACGCCGAGGGTCCAGGTTCACTTTCGACACCGTCATGGTCATCGAAGACAGGTGCCTCAATTTCAGTTTGATGCACCTTTCCTGGTTGGGCCTCACCACGATGGAACCGAAGTCGAGCGAGAAGTGGGGCTGTATGATCGACTGCCTGGAGTTTTTGAGCCGGTTGATGCGGGGCCATTCTCCCCATTTCTCCGTGGCCTCGTCTATCCACTTGATTCGCTGTTCGTCATTCACATCCGAAGCCACCTCAAGAAACTCATATTTCACCAGCGCTAATTCTCCTCCCACCTTCAGGTCCTTGTATTTGTCAATCATCTGCTCTACCTGACTGAGGTATTTCGAGTTGGTGGCTTTCTTCACATAGTTGTCAGCCTTCTCCCTGAGCATGAAAGCAGCGGCAATACAAGCAGCCTCGCGTCTGCCATGGGTGTCATAGTAATCATATAGCATGGAGAATTCACCGGCCTGGAAAGCGAGCACGCTGAGCAGGTCGTCGTCAAACAGCTTGCTGTCTTCATTCAGTTTGAGCAACGGAGCCCATCCGTTTGTTTTGGCAGAAGCCAACAAGTCGGGATTGGAGAGCGACTGTTTGAAATATTCCTTGCTGATGGTCTCGGAATTCTCATCCAATGATGAGTTTTCCTTATAAACGGTTCCCAACACCGACTGATATACAGCTGCAAGAAGGGCATTCTTCTTGCCGAGGGCCTTCTCTTCCTCTACAAGCCTTTCCACTTCTGGTTGCAGCGAATCGGGAGTCACCGAGGTGACGGCATCTATTTTTCTCAGTTGTGCCTTCAGCAGATGACCATAGCTGTTCTCCTTTTTTGCCTTGCTGATGATATGGTCCAATTTTTCCGCCATGGTCTTCGGTTGGTCAAGAGACTCAGCCTCCTCCACCTGCTTCCATAGCGCTTCAAAGCTTTGAGACATCATATCTATTGGCATAAAAAAGAATATTAAAACCCAAATCCAATTTCTCATTATTTGCGTAGTATTTGTGGTAATACCCAAAATCGGTACAAAAATACTAAAAAAAACACGAATATGAGCATGGACTCGAGGCAAAAAACCGCTTTTTAAATAATATTTATATTAAATAAAGTTTCTATTAAAAAATCAAAACTCGCAGCAATGATGGCGCAACAGGATAGCAAAACTACGATTTTTTATAACATTTTTGAAAGATGGCGGTCTGCACGATACCCCTTACTGCTAAATAGGTGACGAAAGCCAACCACAACGCGTGGTTATGCCATTCAGCAGCGCCAAACAGGAAAATGGCGAAGAACACCAACGTGGCGATGAAGGATGACAAGAGCATTCCCTTGGTTGCTGTGATACCGATGAAGATTCCGTCCCAGACAAATGCGGCCACACCAGCCAAAGGAACTGCCATCGCCCAAGGAAAGTATGGCTTCGCTGCATCCACCACATTCCTTTCGTCGGTGAGCAACCCTAAAAACCACTGGCCTCCAAGAGCATACAGCGTAGTGAACAATAATGCCACGGCAATGCCCCAGACAAACACTCTTCTTGTCGTCTGTCGGAATGCCACCTTGTTGTCGGCTCCATAGTATTTTCCGCACAAAGCTTCTCCGGCAAACGCGAAACCGTCAAGGAAATAAGAGAAGAGGATATACAGTTGCGTGAGCAAGGTGTTGACTGCCAGAATCAGCGTTCCCTGCCTGGCTCCTGCCGAGAGGAAGAAAAGATTGACGGCCACAAGGCAGAGGGTGCGCAGGAAGATGTCTGAGTTGACTTTGAAAAAGTTCAACATTTTCGACCAATCCATCACACGTTTCCATTTGGTGTGTTTCCCAAGTCTGGCATAGTAAATGATGAGCAATGCCACGGCGAGGGCCACACCTGCATACTGTGCCACCACGGTGCCCCATGCCACCCCTCTCACCTTCATCCCCAGACCATAGACGAAGAAGACGCTCGCCGCGATGTTGACCACATTCTGGGTGATGGAGATAACCATCGGCAACTTGGTGTTCTGCATGCCAATCAACCACCCTGTCAGCGCATAGAGGGTGAGCATCGCTGGCGCTCCCCATACACAGATGCCAAAATAGGTAGTCACCAATCGCCTGATGTTTTCTTCTGGTGCGATGAGGACAAAGGCAAGTTGCCTGATGGGCACCTGCAGGATGATGATGGTGAGCGCCACGGTCCACCCCACGATGACGGAACGTGCAAGCAGCAGCGTGACCTCGGTCAGGTCACGCTTACCCAATGCCTGCGACGTCATGCCGCTGGTTCCCATTCTCAGAAACCCGAAAATCCAGTAGAGGATGTTGAATATCATCGCACCCACCGATATGGCACCGATGTAGGCAGCACTCCCCATGTGCCCCATGATGGCCACATCCACCAGCCCGAGCAGCGGCACGGTGATGTTCGACACGATGGATGGAATCGCGAGACGCAAAATCTGTCGGTCGCGATTGCTCATCATATAATAAAAAGTGTTCTGGTGGGTGAAATATTATCTTGCCATGCGATAGATGCTCACCATATCCTCCTTTTGGAGAACGCAGATGTTGCCGAGGGTGATTTGCCCGTCATGACTTGCCCTTCTCGCCATCTCCTCGATTTCCTCATCCGTGATTTCCCGTCCGAGGAGCTCATAGATGCTGGTGGGCATGCCGAGCAGCCTGAAAAACCTCTCCACCGCCTCTATGCCCTTCTCGGCTGTCCTTTTCCTGTCGGTGAAGTCATTCTCCACGCCCATCACATTGACGGCGAAGCGCGCAAAACGCGACTCATGGCCTGGCATCACAAACCTTGCCCAACTTCCCCAGAGGGCAGCCAGTCCGGCCCCATGGGTGACGTCAAACATGGCGCTCAGCTCATGCTCCAGTTTGTGCGTGGCGAAGTCCTTGGCGGTGCCACACTCCATCAGGTCGTTGTGTGAGAGGCTTCCTGCCCACATGATTTGTGCGCGGTTGCGGTAATCCTCCGGGTTATTCATCACCTCTATCGCACTGTCCTTCACGGTCCTCAGCAGAGCCTCTGCGATGGCGTCGGTGAGCGTCATGTCGTCATACATGGTGAAATACCGCTCCATGGTGTGCATCATGATATCCGTGGCTCCGGCGGCTGTCTGATAGGGCGGCAAGGTGAAGGTGCGCACGGGGTTCATGATGCAGAACTTGCATCGGCACAGGTTGTTGTTGAACCCCCGTTTGTCGTTGTTGTCGTCGTTGGTGATGACACAGCTGTTGCTCATCTCCGAACCGGCTGCGGGGATGGTGAGCACGGCACCGATGGGAAGGCACGACTTGGGCACGGCCTTTCCTGCCCAGAAGTCCCACGGCTCTCCCTCATAGCCCACGCCATAACCTATGGCCTTGGCGGAGTCGATGACGCTCCCCCCGCCCACTGCGAGGATGAAGTCCACACCCTGCTCACGGCATAGCCGTATGCCTTCCTTCACGAGCGACAGCCTGGGGTTGGGCACCACGCCACCGAGGCAGACGAAGGCGATTCCCTCTGCGTCAAGCAGAGACATCATCTTGTCGAGCAGGCCCGACTTTTTAGCACTCTGTCCTCCGAAATGCAGGAGCACCTTGTTTCCGTTGTATTTCCTGACGAGCTGCGCCACTTGCTCCTCAGCCTGTCTTCCGAACACAATTTCTGTGGGCGCATAGAAGTTGAAATCTTTCATAGGTTATTGGTGTTTTTTCACATAATCGGTCACTTTCTGCATGGCGATATGGTATGAGGCCTTGAGAGCCCCTTCCGTGGTGTTGAGCACCTTGCTCATCTCGCCATACTTCATATTGTCAAAATACCTGAGCGTGAACACAGTTCGCTGCACATCTGGCAGCAAGGCAATGGCCTCCTGAAGGATGGCCTGAGCCCTGTCTCCATCAAAAAACTCGTCAGCCATGAGCATATTCGCCACCCCTGCCGCCTCATCCACGCTGAGGTCCTGCATGTTCTTGCGTTTTCTGATAAAGTCGAGAGATTCGTTGATGGCTATCCTGTAGAGCCAGGTGGATATTTTGGAAAGTTGCCTGAAGTCAGCGAGGTTGACCCACGCCTTGATGAAGGTATTCTGCAACACATCATCGGCATCATCGTGATTGAGCACGATGTGCCTGATTTTCCAATATAAGGTTTCACTGTATTTGCTGACAATCAACTCAAACGCCTTCCTCTGCGTATTAGGGTCGGCGAGCTGTCTGAGTATGTCTTTCTCATTGATGGCCATTCAGCCTTTCTTTGTAGGCTACTTGATGTAGATTTTCCTGACCACCTTGCCCACTTTCACGATGTAGCATCCCTTTGGCAAGTTGATCTCCACTTTCTTGTCCTGACCTTCTATCTTGACGCTCATGAGCTTCATTCCAGTCACGTTGTATACATGCAGCACCTGCCCGTTGGCACCGGTCACATGAATGGCCGACTCGGTGACGGCTACGTTGATGGTCTGAATATCAGTGTCAATAATTTCAATAGAAGTATCAGCTACTGCGACGACCGGAACGGCTGCCCCCATCGCCACAGCGAAGATAAATGCGAGTATTTTATTGGTCATAAGCGCTTATTTTTATTGTCGACATGCAAATATAGTCATTTTTCCCAAGATTGTCATAGCAAATGTATGCTGTTGGTGTATAATTAATGATTTTTAACTTTAATAATTTAATATAGCATCTCTTTTATCGTTGAAATAGCATTAACTTTGCACTGATAAAATCAGATGTTGTCCGACTCGTCCGACAAAACAATTTAAACAAAAAGCGAAAGATGAAGAAACTTGATTCCCCCGCAATTTTGGTTGTTGACATGCTCAACGACTTCGTGACCGGTGCCCTTGGCTGCGACCGCGGCCGTGCTATCGTTCCCGCCACAGCCCAACTGCTTGATGCCGCCCGTGAGGCAGGAGTGCCCGTCATTTTCTGCAACGACGCCCACCTGAAGGGCATCGACCGCGAGTTGAAGCTTTGGGGCGACCACGCCATCGCCGGCACCCCGGGAGCAGAGGTCATCCCTGAGTTGAAATTATCCGACAAAGACTATGTTGTCCCCAAGCGTCGTTACAGCGGCTTCTTCCAGACCGACCTCGACATCCTGCTCAAGGAACTGGGTGTGAAGACCGTCATCATGACCGGCCTCCACGCACACATGTGTGTCCGCCACACCTCCGCCGACGCCTACTGTCTTGGCTATGTTGTGGTAGTTGCCAAGGAAGCCACCGACTCCTTCACCGAGGAAGACTATCATATCGGCATCGCCTATCTGAAGACCTGCTACGGTGCCGACGCCTACAGCAACGAGGAGCTCATCGCAGCATTCTAACAAGACCATTTCCCTCTGAAATATCACGACATTTTCATAAGGAGCAAGTTCACCTTGCTCCTTTTTTTATCCCCCAGCATGGTAATATTCGAACATAAAGTTCAGTATCACTATGAGCATAAACAATCGCAACTCTGTTGCGTCAAC
>JAGCXX010000021.1 GCA_017961115.1 Prevotella sp.
CAGTTGGCTGGCCTGGAGACCATCCTGCTCTGCGCACAGCCGCAACTTGCCAATGTCAGTTCAACCCTCGTGCGCGAATTGGAGCATTTCGGTCAGGATGTGAAGGACTTCATACCTCTTCCCAGCCTTTCCCAAGAATGACGATGCAAGACAACAACCAATCAACATAGGCAACCATGATTACATACAATGAAGAGGGTGTGAAATCGCCACGCATTAGGAAAAGGGCCGTCACGATTTGGATCAGGGCGGTGGCAAGAGAGTATGGTAAAACGACAGGTGACATCGGGTTCCTCTTCGTCGGGGATGAGAAAATCCTTGAGGTGAACCGTGAGTTCCTGGGACATGACTACTACACCGACGTCATCACGTTTGACTATTCCGAGGGCAATGTCATCAACGGCGACATCATCATCTCCACAGAGACCGTAGCGTCGAATGCTGTGGAGCAGGGCACCAACTACACCGAGGAGCTCCTTCGGGTCATTATCCATGGCATCCTACACCTCTGCGGTCTCAACGACAAGGGACCAGGTGAGCGGGAAATTATGGAAGAGGCGGAAAACAAGGCCCTCGCCATGGCAAAACAATACAGCATATAAGCAATTGAAGATTAACCAACTCAACTAATAATTATCAACTATCATCTTTGAAATAATGAAACACATCTTTTTCCTTTTATTATTCGCCGTTGCCGGCCATGTGGGTGTCAGTGCCCAGCAGAAAGCAGGAAAGAAAATACCCCTTGTGTACGCTGTGGAGAATACCGGTGCGAAAGCATCGCCTGTGCTCCCGACCTTGAGTGAGGCACGCAAGACAGAGAGTCTTCCTAACCCCCTGGAGTGGTCGAATGGCAAAGGCAAGGTAAAGAAATTCGCACAGTGGAAGAAGCGCAGGGGTGAGATAGCCAAGGAAATCCAGCATTATGAGATTGGCACCAAACCCGTTGTCGACCCCTCTGCCGTGAAGGCTATCATGGACGGCGATACCCTCAAGGTGGATGTCACCGTGAACGGCGAGACGCTCCATATGAAGGCTACCATCCACTATCCCGCCACAGGAACCGCTCCCTATGCGCTGATGATTGGCACCAGCGGCATCTCACTGCCACGCGACATCTATCAGTCGCGCCCCATCGCCACGATGATATTCTCTGAGAGGCAGGTGAACAACTACTCGCAGTTTGGCAAACCTGCAGGACGCGGCAACTATGAGTTTGACAGGCTTTATCCCGACCTGAAGGACAACGGTGCCTACAGCGAGTGGGCATGGGGACTGAGCAGACTGCTCGACGGACTGCAGCAACTGGGTCCGGAGGTGACGAAAATAGACATGAGCCATATCGGTGTGACGGGATGCTCTTACGCCGGTAAGATGGCCCTCTTCTGCGGCGCCTTCGATGAGCGTGTGGCCCTCACCATCGCACAGGAGCCTGGTGGTGGCGGCGCTGCCGCATGGCGCTACTCACGTTGGATTAACAAACAGCCTGGAGCCCAGGCCGTAGAGGGTCTTGACAACACCGACTACCACTGGTTTAAAGAGAGTCTGCGTGAGAACTATCATGGCGACAGTGTGGCGTATCTGCCTCACGACCACCATGAGTTGGCTGCGATGGTGTGCCCGCGGGCACTCCTCATGCTCGGCAATCCCGACTACGTGTGGCTCGCTGACCCTTCGGCATACGTCTCAATGAACGGTGCCATCAAGGTGTGGGAGCAGTTTGGCATCGCCGACCGTGTGGGCTACTCCATTATGGCGGGACATGGCCACTGCCAGTTGCACAAGGCGCAGTATCCTGAGGTGGAGGCATACATCGACAGGTTCCTCCTGGGTAAGGAAGCCAATACGATGGTGCGCATCGCTCCCGACTCCTATGCTGACATCGACCTCAAACGGTGGATAGCATGGTGATGACTTAGGTTGTGATAGAATAAGACAATCCCCTGCCATTGCGGTGACAGGGGATTTTTGGTGGTAAGCGGTGTGTCTTATTTGAGTGCGAACTTGTAACCGATAGTCAACTGACCGCTACCATTGAAAAAGTCTTTATCCTTCATGATTTTGGTTCTGCCTGCGTTGAGGCGAAGGTCGAGCGTGAGTCCACCGAAATCGTAGGATATGCCTATCGGCGTTCTGAGGTCGAAGCTCTTGATGTCGTTGAACTCATATTTTGATGCTGCGATTGGGGCGGGCACATCATATTTGTCGTGTATCTTGAATGCCGGCTCAATACCGACTTTCAGAGCGAGTCCCTTCCATACATAGAAGTTGGCCATGACAGGAGCGGTAATGTAGTCGAGGTTGACCTTTTCCACCATATTCAGGTCCTTGATTTTGGTCTTGCCACCTTCTTGGGAATACATGGCTCCAGCAGAGACAGCAAACCACTTTGCTACACGGTATTCGAGTTCTGCGCCAGCAACCATTCCGCCTGCCTTCTCATAGTCGAGATTCTTATCATCCATATATACGACGGAAATATTACCACCAAATTTGGGTTGAAGGGTAAGGGAACCAACTTCACGCTGTGCGGAAACACTCATTGCAACCATCATCATTGCTGTTGCAGCAAAAATCATTTTTTTCATTTTGTTTTGTTTTGTTTTTTATTGTTATTACTTTTTCGATTCTTAATTCGATTATTGTCTGATTGACGATGCAAAGTTAAGCTCGTTTTCCCATCCCGGATTCTTTTTTCTCGTTTTTCGGCATCACTCATTGCGACACGCCTGCTTTGTTGCGACAAAACGCCACTACCCCCGCAAAATATGTCGCTTACTGGCCTTTTTTATGTCTTTTTTATCCATCCTCATTGATTTTGTGACCAACTATTTGGTTCCTTTTCGTTTAGTTTTGTGCCAATTTGCATTTTAGTTGGATAATATGGAAATGCCAGAAATGATGTGGAACAAATCTAAAAAAAATTGGCACTTTTTTTAACCCAATAAAACAAAAACAATTCTATCTTTGCATCAGAGAATGAAAGCATAATCTATTGGACAAACATATTATCAACAACTAATAACTATCAACTATTCATTTTATGTTTAATGTTATGAAAAAAATCTTTACATTGCTAATGCTCTGTATCATGTCTTCTGCAGGAGTCATGGCACAAGAGTTGTTGCCGCTTGTGGGCAACTGGCGGTTTACCACCGCAGGCACGGCATCCTCTGACGGAAATATATATTCCGGAGATGTCACCCTAACCGGACAGTGGGGAGACATGGGAGGAGCAGCCTGGGCCGGAGAAGTGGGAGCCGGTGGAAAACACACCATCACCATCAAGGTGAGCGAACCCCTGCCAGAGGGATTCCAGTGGAAAGTCAACTATGTGGACGCCACTGACGACAATGCACAGTATGTCCCCTTTGACGCGGGCCAGACCGAAGTGTCGTTTGTCTTCGACAAGACCTATACCTTCCTCTCGCTCCAGTGGACAAAGTCGGAGTCGGTAACCATCCATGTTATAGGAGTGGAACGCACGCGTGAGGGTGAAGCCCCAAAACTGAAGAGTCCCGAACTCTCGTTCTCACCCTCATCGGTGAGGATAGAGCCAGGTGAGACCTTCACCGCTCCCGTACTCAGCAATCCACATGCCTTGCCCGTCGCCTATTCCTCCACCTCCAATCCTGAGGGATTCGTATCGGTGGATGCACAGACCGGTGCCGTGACACTTGCCGAGGGTGAGGGAACTGCCAAGGTCACTGCTTCCTTTGAGGGCAACGAGGAATATGAGGCAGGCTCAGCCTCCTATACCATCACCGTACGCACCAAGGTGGAGGGTGGCATCCCATTTGTATATGACGTGGAGAATACCGGCGCTGATGCTTCGCCGATACTCCCCAAGCGCGATGAGGCGAAGAAAGTCGACCCGCTGCCCGACCCGCTGGAGTGGTCAGATGGCAGTGGAAGGGTATCCGATTTCTCCGACTGGGCACAGCGCCGCGGCGAGATAGCCAAGGAAATCCAGCACTATGAGATTGGAACCAAACCTGTTGTCGACCCCTCGGCTGTGAAGGCTTCGATGGATGGCAACACCCTGAAGGTGGAAGTCACCGTCAACGGTCAGACGCTCCAACTGAGCGCCACCATCAACTATCCCAACAATGGAGAGGCTCCCTATGCCCTGATGATTGGCACCAGCGGCATCTCACTGCCGTCGGCCGTCTATTCCTCAAGGCCCATCGCCACCATGACATTCTCAGAAAGTCAAGTCAACAACTACTCGCAGTTTGGCAGTCCGGCAGGACGTGGCAACTATGCTTTCGACAAACTCTATCCCGACCTGAAGAACAATGGTGCCTACAGTGAGTGGGCATGGGGTTTGAGTCGTCTTCTCGATGGTCTGCAGCAACTGGGTCCGGAGGTGACCAAAATAGACATGAGCCGCATTGGCGTGACAGGTTGCTCCTACGCCGGCAAGATGGCTCTCTTCTGTGGTGCTTTCGACGAGCGTGTCGCCCTCACCATCGCACAGGAACCGGGTGGTGGCGGTGCCGCCGCATGGCGCTACTCAAGATGGTTGAACGCACAGCCCAACGCCGAGTCGGTGGAGGGTCTTGACAATACTGACTACAACTGGTTTATGCAGAGCCTGAGGGATACCTACAACGGCAAAAACGTGTCGTATCTGCCACACGACCACCACGAACTGGCTGCCATGGTGTGTCCGCGCGCACTCCTCATGCTCGGCAATCCCGACTACGTGTGGCTCGCCGACCCCTCGGCATACGTCTCAATGAACGGTGCCATCAAGGTGTGGGAGCAGTTTGGCATCGAAGACCGTGTGGGCTACTCCATCGTGGCAGGACATGGCCACTGCTCATTGCCACAGTCGCAGTATCCTGAGGTGGAGGCATATATCGACAAGTTCCTCCTGGGCAAGGAGGATGCCAACACCACCGTGCGCATCGCACCATCAAGCTATTCCAAAATCGACCTCGACTGGTGGATGGGATGGTGGGGCAACAGCGCTCCCGGTGAGTTTGGTGCCGACCCGGTGGTCTATCAAGGTCCCGACCCCGGAACAGAGACGCTGCTGCCGCTCACCAGCAACTGGGCCAGCAGTGTGACCGGCACTGCTGCCGAGGATGGAAAGATATACTCAGGAACCGTTAACTTCACCGGCCAGTGGGGTGAGGTAGGAGGCCGCGACTGGGGAGCTGATGTCACCGAAGGCACCAAGCACGTCATCACCGTGCATACAGCAAAACCCGCCACAGGCGGCATCCAGTGGAAACTGGGATATAAGGATGAGTACGGAGAGCCTATCGGCGAGACCTATCCCGCCATTCAGATTGACGGCAATACCTTCCAAATCACACTCACCCAGAGTTATTGGTATCTCGCCGTGCAGCGACTGACCAGCACCGCCATCGACCCGTTGGAGATTCTCTCCGTCACCCGCGACGTGTACATGACAGAGTTCACACCCTCAAGCGAGGACCTCGAGATTCTCGTTGACCATGGTGCTGAGATAGAGGGCAAGCAGAGCAGTCCCAACGGATTGCCCGCCACCGTGTCGCTGCCTGGCAACTGGGGTGATGTGAAACTGTGGACAGAGCCCTTCAGCATCAACGACTACCCACGCTACCGCATCGAACTCGGACAGGCTCCGGGTGCAGAAGGACGCATCCAGATGTTCCTGCGCAACCAGGCACAGGCAGATGCCTATGGCGGACATTACTATCCTTTTGCCAGCGACCAGACCGTGCTTGAGGGCACATTCAATCCAGCCGACCTCGAGGATGACCTCACCGTGGTGCAGTTTGCCCTACAGAACATGACTGGCAGCACAGTGACCACCGTCGTCAACGATGTTGTCCTCTATACTCCAGATGGAGAGGAGAAGCACACTGCCGGACTGGTGGCCAATGGATGGAATCCCGCCACCATCACAACATTTGGTTCAGGACCCGTTTACCAGGGAACAGTCAATTTCACCCAGCAGTATGCCTATGTGGGTCCCTATAGCGGAACCGTTGACACAGGTACTTACCACCACTATACCTTCTACACCGACGCACCCATCCCCGAAGGTTTCCAGATGGTGACCGTCATCGGTGAGGATGTGCAGACCACACCTATCGTGGCAACTGGCAACGAGTATTCCTTCGACGTGTTCAACGACTATACGTTCCTGTCACTGCAGTACATCGGTGAGGCTGGCGGCAGCATCCACTTCAACCGCATCACACGTGAGGTGCTCGCCATCGACCCGACCACTATCGAGAACGTGGATGCCGACACTTCGGCCCAGGTGGTCGTCACACAGGTTTATTCCCTCTCCGGACAACCCACCGGACATCTCACAAGAGGAATCAACATTCTGCGGGAGACGCTCAGCAACGGAACTGTGCGCACGCGGAAAGTAATCATCAGATAACGTTAATGTGTTTGCAAGCAGGTGAGCGGTGGGCATTGGTCCACCCTCACCTATTTAACACTTGCAAGGCACGATGTCACCCCAACACATAACCTACACTCAACACAAAGCAAATCAGTACAGTCAATGAATAAAATTCTCCTTTTGATAGCTGGTATGCTGATGAGCATGCCAGCATTCGCCGACAACGTCACTTTCACCAGTTCCGACCTGCCCATCATCATCATCCATACACAGAATGCCATCAATGCCGATGCCAAGGTGATGGGCACTATGAGGATTATCGACAACGGTGAGGGGAAGGTCAACCATGTGGATGACCAGCCTACGGAATACGACGGACATATCGGCATCAAGTGGAGAGGCAACAGTTCGCTCAGTTTCAACCAGAAGAAATACACCATCGAAACATGGGACGCTGAGGGCAACGACACCACCGTGTCGCTATTCGGTATGCCTGAGGAGGCCGACTGGGTGTTGCTGGCTCCATACAACGACGTGTCGATGGTTAGGGATGTCTTCGCCTTCTATATGTGGAACGCGATGGGCCACTGGGGACCGCGCACCAGGATGTGCGAGGTGGTGGTCAATGGTGAGTATATGGGCGTGTATGCCTTCTGCGAGAGCATCAAACGTGACAAGAATCGTGTGGATGTCAACAAACTCAAACCCGAGGATGTCAGTGGGCGTGACCTCACGGGAGGATACATCGTGCGTATCGATGCCTATGACAACGACGATGTCACCTTCAAGTCGAAGGTAAAGGGCATCCAGACCCAACAATGGGGTTGGGGCTGGGGCGGAGGGTCCACGGAGGCCACCGTCACATGGACCATTTACTATCCCAAGAAGGAGGACTTGCAGGAGGAGCAGAGGAAATATATCCAAAGTTTTGTCGATACTGTGGAACTTGCCATCCAAGCCGACAACTTCGCCGACCCAGAAGAAGGATATGCCAAGTATATTGATGTGGCTTCGTTCGTCGATTATTTTATCCACACCGAACTCAGTCTCAATGCCGACGGTTTTAAGCGCAGTGCCTACTACTACAAGGACAAGGATAAGAAAGACGGCACGAGGGGAAAGTTTTTTGCAGGTCCAGTATGGGACTTCAACCTCGCTTATGGCAATTGCAATTTCTGCAATGCCAACAAGGTGACGGCATGGGTGTATGAGGGGTGCGAGACCAACCCCACACCGGTGATGTGGAAACGCCTGTTGGAGGATGAGGCGTTCCGCAATGCCGTGAAGTGCCGCTGGCTCGAATTGCGCCAGACCATCCTCAGTGAAGAGGCGATAGATGCCTTCCTCGACAGTTATGCCGCCCTGCTCGCCCAGGCGAAAGACAGGCAACTGAAAAAATACAAGGAAGTGCTCAAGTCCAGTGGCGGCGGATGGGGATGGGGAAGTAGTTCCCTCTATTTCGCCGCCTATCAGGTGTCTTCCTACGCAGAGGAAATCGCTACCGTGAAGAAATGGTTCCGCCAGAGGCTCGACTTCCTTGACAAGAACCTGCCTGGTGAGTGTGGAAGCAGCGGTGTCGGAAACAATATGAATTACCAGATAAGCAAGACAGACTATTTTGATGTGGACATCAGTCTGAGGGGCAACAGGGCTTGGGTAAGTTCACCCCTTCCGCTCGACCATATTGACATTGTCGATGCTTTGGGAGCCCTGCAGCGCTCGCAACCTGTTGGTGGGCATCATCATGCCTCCGTACCCTTACATGGCTTGGAGTCGGGTTACCGCATCCTCGTATGCTATGCACTGGATGGGTCGATGGTTTCGCATGGCTTTTTGGTGAAATAAAAAAGGGGGTACGCACCCCCTTTTTTTTGTCGGACAAGTCGGACAAGTCGGACAGGTCGGACAAGTCGGACGGGTCGGACGGGTCGGACAGGTCAGACAGGTCGGACTTGTCGGATTATCTTTTTAGTAAGCGATAGTATTCTGCGGCGCCGAGGAGGAAACAGCCGAGGCCGTAGTCCTCGAAGTCGGGTACCTTGGTGTAGGTGACAGGCTGACCTGCCGAGGGATCCTTGCCTGTGCCCTGCACATAACCCAGGAAACCGTCGGGATGCAGGCAGTCGCGCACCATCGCGTTCCATGCGCGGTCGCAGGCGTCTTGGTATTTCTTTGCCTTGAGGATATTGTTGCTGATGCCCCAACTCATGCCATAGAGAAACAGTGCTGTACCAGTGAGTTCTTTGCCCCCATAGGTGACGGGTGAGACGAGCGAGGGGTTCCACAGGCCATCCTCACGCTGGCATTTCAGCAGTGCCTCGCTCATGAGGATGAAGTCCTTCTTGAGTCTCTTGTAGTATTTGTCTTTTTTGCCGATGTCGCTCATCACCCTCACCAGTGCGGCATACACCCATCCGCTGCCGCGGCTCCAGTAGCAGTTTTGTCCGTCGCTCTCCTTGTAAGGCGGCACATAGTCGGCATCGCGCCACCACAAGCCCTCGGCGGTGTTGAACAGTCCGCCGCCACAGGTGTCGCGGCTCCATGTGTACATCTTCATAGCGTGATCGAGGTAGCGGCGCTCGCCAGTTGCCTTGTAGAAATGGCTGTAGACAGGCATTGCCATCTGGATGGCGTCAATCCACGTCCAGTAGTCCAACTTCCCCGATGCCATCTGGAGGTCCAGGTTCTCGCGTACATGGGTTATCATTCGTGCATCGTGCGTCATCATATACCGCTCCAGGTAGGTCTGCGCACAGCACTGGTCGTCGGCATCGGTGGTCTTCACACCGTTGCGTGGCGTCCACTCATGGAAATTGGCCCAACGGTCGGTATAGTCGATATATGCCGGGTTGTTGTCTATCCCATACAGTGCCATGAGACCCTCGTAATACACCGCGCGTGTCCATAGGCTGCTTGGGCGGATACGCTTGACATTTGTCGGCACCGTGGGGTCGGCATACTTGGTCATGAAATACTTGTTGGCAAGTTGTGCGGCTGCCAGCACGTCGTTGGCGCTGGTTTGCTGGGCGGAGGCACCTGCTGTGAGCAGGACCATGGCCATAAGGAGGATGATTTTTTTCATAAAATGAATCTTGTTTTGGCAAAGATACGATAAAAAAGAGACAGATATTTAGTTGAATCGTCCATTTTGTCGGTATTTTTGTATGAAATCACGACGAGAGATGGCTATATTACTGTCATTGACGGCTGATGATGTCGTCGTAGCGCATCAGGTAGGTGTCGTACTGCGTCTCAAACGGATGGAAGGGAACCGGCACTGTTTTGGGGTTGTCGAAGAGATTGCGCAGCGTCTCTGGGATGCTGTCTGCACTGATGGGGTAGAGATAGAAATCGCCGCTCACGCTGCCGATTTGGTTGGCGATGACCGGGAAGGCTGTTCTGGAAAACTTCGGTCCTTGTCCTGAGACAGCGGCATTGTAACTCACCACGATGCCCCGGTCGGTCTGTTCAAAACTGATGTTGCCTTGGTGGCAGAATATCAGCAGTCCGTTGCCCTCACTGTCGGTCAGCAATGCGGCATCCACCCCCATCCTGTTGCCCTCGAAATAGAGGTCGTCTTTATGCAGTGCCCAGAATCCGTATTGTCCTGCCCGGAAGCGTCCGGGGTAGGTGGGCATCAGACCATTGCCTATCCACTGCACACGGTCGATGTTGCTGTCGAGTAGGAAGGCTATACCCAGTTCCGACAGGAAGGTGTCGGTCGTATCAGGGGTGAGGGTAAAGGATAGGTGAGTGATAGTTTCCGTGGTCTCGGTATGTATTTGGGTGGCTATGTTTCCAGCCGACTTGCCATCGGTCGATGGTTGCAGCAGATAGCGTTCCAGTCGTTTGTCCTTTACCCTGATTTGCTCTGCCAGCGTGGCTTTCCTGCCGGCGCGCACCAGGATACCACTCTGCATCACCTCCATCGGGTCGGCATTCACCTGAGGCAGGTTGACAAGCAGCCGTGCGGTCAGGTCAGAGGGGTTGACGGGTATCGCCTGATGCAGGAATGTTCTGCCTTGGGCATCGAAAACCTCCATGTGCAGCAGGCTGATGCGGTTGGGGTTGGGACGTTGGGGTAATGACAATTCGTATTCAGCTGTCTGGTGCGGTTTGCAGGATGGTGAGAAGGCTCCCTGTGCGATGGTGTCACGGTCTTCGGTGAAAGCCCAACGGAAGGTGACATGGTCTTTGAGGTTGAGGAAGTCGAAGCGGTTGACCACTTGCATGCGCAGGCATTCGTCATCAGTCATCAGGATGCTGTCGGCAACGAAAGCCTGAGCGTAGTTGTGTTGCAATTCATAGTAATTGGGCAGCGGCGTACGGTCGGCATAGAGCAGGCCGTCGGTGCCTTTGTTGCCATACATCTCGAAACCGCCCTCTGCACTTGTGTAGACCTTCTCCTCATAACCATATCTGTCGTTGAGGTGTTGTCTGAAAGGCATGCCCTGGTCGGTCCACTCCCATACTGAACCGCCGGCGATGCACGGTGTGCGCTCGATGATTTCCCATTGTCGGTCGTGGTCCTCCAACGAGACGCCGAGGGTGTGGCAGTATTCAGTAAAGATGACGGGACGGTCGGCGTTTTGGTAGAATCCGGCTATCTGCGAGGTGGTGGGATAGTGAGGGGCATAGATGTCCGCCACTTTTGGGAAATCGTAGTTGAACTTCCGGAAATAGGAACCGACCTGCGGATAGCAGATGGGCCGTGAAGGGTCGAGTTCGTTTTTCACATATTCGCCGAGTTTCTGGCAGATGTCTGTCAGCGGGTTCTCATTTCCAAGACTCCATATCAGCACTGAAGGATGGTTTTTGTCGCGCCGGATGGTGGCCTGTGCCCGCCTCTGCAAGACAGGATAGGACTCTTCTCTGCTCAGATTCTTGTCACCGTAGCCGAAGGGCACCTCGTCGATGATGTAGAAGCCGAGAGAGTCGGCCAGTTCATAAAAGCGCGGTTCACGGGGATAGTGCGACGTGCGGATGTAGTTGACTGATGCCTCTTTCATCAAGCGCATGTCCTTGAGGGTCAGTTCTTCATCGATGACCTTCACTGTCTTAGGGTCGGTGGCATGGCTTGTCACACCTCTGAGTTTGATGGGCTGTCCGTTAAGTTTTAGAATATTGCCATCGATGGTGAGTTCGCGGAAGCCGAATTTATGCTCAAAGGTTTGTAAGGTTTTGTTTTTCTGAATCAGCCTCGTACGCAGGGTATAAAGATAAGGAGTCTCAGCCGACCACAGATGCGGGTGTTCCACCATGTTGCTTCCCACTATCTTTCCTTGTGCATCAAGAATCTCATGCACCACGGATGTTTGCTTGCCGGCATTGGCTATCTTCGTGTCGACACTCACCTCTCCCGTATTTTTTGTCGTTATGGTGAGGTCGGAGATATGGGTCTCAGGTACTGCCATCAGTGTCACGTCGCGGAAGATGCCGTTGGGAGCCCAGTCATCGTTATAGTCGAAATCACTACAAGAAAACTGCGAGATGACACGCATTGCCAGTTGCTGTTCTCCCCATCCTGTGCCTCTTACCTTGGATTGACGGGCTACAAGGAAATCTGTAATGTCAAACAAAGCCGTGTTGTAACCAGAAAACCATGAGCCAGCCTTTTTGCCATTGACCCACAGGTTATAGCCGTAGAGCACACCGTCGAAGCGTAGCACTATTCGCATTCCCTTCCATGCGTCAGGTACGGTGAATGTCGTACGGTAATACCCCGTCAGGGGGTTGGGGCTGTCGTATTTTGGCTGACAGAATCCATAGGCCTCCCAGCAACCTGGTACAGGAATCTTTCCCCATGTGTTGTCCTCGGGTGGCACAGGACAGTAATCATTCACCATTTCGTTCTCTTCGCTAATGGTAATACCCTCTTCCACTTTCAGGCTCCACTCTCCGTTGAGTGATTTCTTCATCGCAGGATCGGTCACGGGCAGGATACCTTGGAAGGCATCCTGTGCTGCCGCGCCGACAAAAGACGAAAGGCAAATGATAACGGCTAAACTCAGTAGGCGTACTATCTTCATAACCAATCTTCAATACTCAATTTTCAATTTTCAATTTTCAATCTTCAATCTTCAATCTTCTTGTAAATCAGGTCAATCTTGGTGTATTTCCTCTCCTTTTGATTGTTCCAATGCTCCATCAACCCGAGCGGCTCTGTCAGTGGCTTCCCATCTTGCTTATAAACCGTTCCGCTGGGTGTGTTGGGTATGCTGGCTGCCTCGCGCAGGTATTCGTCACAGTAGTTGAGGCTTCCGAATTCAGGCCACTCGCCGATGAGGATGTCCATGGCTACAGCATCGCAGGCCAGTTCGTCCTGTGATACGATGAGTGAGCAGGCCCAGTCGCCATCAAAGGGCGCTTTCTGCCATTTCGGAGCAGGAGGTCCGTTGACATCGCGTGAGCCGTAGGTACCATCTATCAGGAAGAGCAGTGCCTTCTGCCCCATGTCCTTATGTGCAATCCAGTCCACGAAAGTCTTATAACCAGGTTTCCCGTGTCGTTTGTCCTGACTTACATTATTGTGTGCGTTTTGCCGCCAGAGCAGGTTGATGTCCGTCGCCCCATACCAGTTTTTGGCTGTCAGGGTGACGCCAGGACCGGAATGGGTCTTCAGCAGGGCAGAGTTGATGAGGTAGTCGGCATCGACGATGCATTTGGCCAGTCCTCGTGCCATTTTTCCGTTCTCTGTGGAGTAGGTGATTTGCTCTGGGTAGTATTCGCATTTCTCTCGCCCATCGCCACCGATGTTGTCGATGAAGCGCACACCAGGGAATTCCCTGTGCACCTTGTCGTAGATGCTGTCGGTGATGGCACGGCTGTGTTCGCAGAGCACGATGTCCTGCTGGCGGACACCGCCGTTGCGCACCATCGACCTGACGAGGGCAAGGGTAGTGAAGGGCGAGGAGTTGAGTTCGATGGTGTCGCGGTGGGTGATGGCGTTGTTGATATTGAGCTTCACGGCTATCATCTCGCCTTTCTTATATCCTCTGTTGCCACGCTGGTGGGTTTTGTTGAAATGGCGGAACAGCGCTTTCCATGCTTTCTTCGCAGTTGGCTCACCAGTCAGTTGCACGATGGCCTCGGTTATCATGGCATCA
>JAGCXX010000167.1 GCA_017961115.1 Prevotella sp.
AAAGTCTCCGAGTTCTTCCCATGTGTTGGATTCCTGGTCATAATGGGTGTAGGTGGATTCATCGTAAACACTCTTCTCCTCAATCTCACCAAGGGCATAATAACCGCCATAGTTGGTCGGACTTTGGTTCTCCGGATGCTCGGTATCCACGTTGCAGCAAGCCCACATCGTGCCAGATGGCAAACCGAGGTCAATCAAGTGGGGATGGTGCTCGTCAGGGCAGATGGGCTGCAACTCCCTATGGCTCTCTGTCACTTTCACAAAGACTTTGACTTTCTCTCCAGATACGTTATCCATGATTTCAACATATCCCTCACTGACATGGGTGCCCGTGAGAGTGAGCGTTGTCCCATCAAAAGAATACCAGAATACCAACGGAGTCCAGTCACATATGCCATAGTCGCCATTGCCGTCCAAGATATTTACCGTGGCGGTCTCCAACACCTCTATTTCAACAATATCGGTGGAGAGTTTCAATGGCGTGTACTCATGATAAACGGGGCGGACGGTGGCACCATAATAGCGGGGCATGTATTTATCATAGCTGCCATGTTCAGGATAAACGAAGAAGAATGAAGAGTAATCACCCCACATGCGCTCACTCATACCATCATTCAACTCCCAGTCTTCAGGATAATAGTTGTCTCCCGACCAATAGTATCCTTCCTCATCAGATGCTATGCCATGTTTTTCATCTCCTTCAATAATCTTTGTATAAGGCAAGAAGATACTGTTGCCACTGGGACCTGTGAATTTCACACCGGCAACATCATTCATTGTCATGGGTTCATAGGTGCAGTTGCCGAACATCTCCTCTATTTGGACTTTCGATGGCATCCACCATGAGTTGCCCCAATTCACATAGGCTGCATCAAACTCTGTGCCGCTGATGCTTTCGCCAAGATCCCGCCATCTGTATCTTTCTTCTACCTCATCTTGAACATCTCCGAAACCATAGACATTATAATGCTCATAATTGTCATAATCGTATCGTTCCTTCTCCTTTGTCTCACCCCAGGCATAGTAACTACCATCGGCCTCGGGCTTTTCGGAACCTACATTGCAGCATGCCCACTTTGTACCGGAGGGCAAGCCAAGGTCAATCATGTGCGGGTGATGGTCATCAGGACAGAGAGAGCCAGATTCATGATAGACGGGACGTATGGTAAGACCATAATAACGGGGCATGCTCACATCCCTATTGCCTCCTTCTTCAGCAATAAGATAGTATGAAGAGAAATCACCCCACATATGGGAATATACATTTTCTTCTTCATTCCATTCCAACTCCCCTTCTTCAGGATAATAATTATTTCCTGACCAATAATATCCTAATCCCCCATTTTCTTTGCCTTCATTACTATCTCCTTTCAAATACCCAGAAAGGGGAAGGAAGATGCTGTTGCCGTTAGGCCCGGTAAAACTAACACCCTCCAGATTGTCCATCATCACCGATTCACCCATGCAGTTGTTGAGCAACTCCTCAAATTGACTCTCAGATGGCATCTGCCAGTTGTTACCCCAATTCACATAAGCCGCATCAAACTCTGTGCCGCTGATGCATTCACCAAGGTCACGCCAACCATCTGCACTATCATAATGTTCATAATTTTCATAATTGTAGTTATCCTTCACCTTTGTCTCACCCCAGGCATAGAAATTGCCATCGCCCTCTGGATTGTCGGCTCCGACATTACAGCAAGCCCATTTCGTGCCAGAAGGCAGGCCAAGGTCTATCATGTGTGGGTGGTGGTCGTCGGGACAACGAGAAGATACTTGCGGGGATGGCACCGTCACGATAATGGTAACACTCTTTTCGGTCTGCGTATCAGTGATGGTGATGGTGGTGGAGCCTCCGCCGACGGCGGTGATGCCGACCGTGCTGCCATCGATGGAGGCTGTGGCTACATTGGGATTGCTGGTGGTCACGGTATAGTTGCCACTGCCGGAGGTAATCTCAACTGCGGCGCTTTCGCCACTGGCTATCTCAACGTTGTTGCAGGAAACCGACAGGGGAACGGCTTCCGTACTGACCGGTCGGACATTGTAACCTACATATCGGTCAGTTCCATTGGTATAGTTATAGTCTGTCCCACCCTCTTCCAAAGAAAGGACACTCATGAAATATGCCTGATTATTGTCGGAGTATGGTGTTCCCTCCCAGAAGTAGCCGCTCCCTGCAGACTCATCACTCTGCAACCCATTGACATCAGTTCCTTCTTTCCATCCTCCATATGGCAAGAAAATTTTGTTGCCGTTGGAACCAGTAAGCAAAATACCTTTCACTCCATTCATACGGGTCTGGACAAAAGAGGAGTTGACAAACAGTTCCTTGCTCTGTGCTCTGGAAGGCATATACCAGTTGTCGCCCCACTTGGCATGCGCCACGTCGTATTGCGTGCCGCAGATGGATGTGCCAAGGTTATGACTTGTGCCGTCTGTGCCGTCGCAATGGATATAGGTAGACCAAGAATAGTCGTCTTTTTCTGCTGTCTCACCCCAGGCGTAGTAGCCGCCGAAAGCATCGGGAACAGTTGCATCCACATTGCAGCACGCCCACTTGGTACCTGAGGGCAGACCGAGGTCTATCATGTGCGGGTGGTCGTCATCGGGACAGGAAACATCTGCTTCTTTCACCGTCACCTGTAATTCCTTGGTCTGGCCTGTGTCCAAGTCCTTGACCGTCACCACATAAGTACCCAGATATTGGGAGTATAAATAAAACGACAAAGCACCATCAAATATGTTCAGTTTCTCGGGGTCGGAACTGACTGCCTCATAGTTTCCGCTGCCAGCAGTGATATTGAAACTGACTTTGCTGTCAACAAACAAATCCACCGACTCGCAGGAAAGTTCCAAATCAGGAACTGGTATTCCTTTGACGACGTAGTTGACTATCACCATCACATCGGTGATGGTGACATTGCCATCATCGTTCACATCCCTGACAGACGAGACGGACGAAGAAATGTTCGGTGCTTGGTATTCAAACAACAAATTCCCGTGCTCATGTTCTTCAACATCAGGCCAACGGAATATGACCTCTCCCTCTAAACCATATAAGATGAATGAGCATTCCTCATCAAAAGAACCAGGTATCCATTCAAATCGATAGGTGTGGCCTGAGGTCAGGGTGAGCGTGCCTTCCTCAAAGCCATTGTCAGACAAGGTCAAGTTCTCCAACTCACGCTCAGCATCTGTGTCATAAACGAGAATGGAAGCACCGTCCCACCCGTCATTGCATTGGTCTCTCAATTCATATCTGATGCCAACATTTTCTTCCTGCGTCGAGGTTTCGAGGACGTATTTCACCTCATCCATCGCATCGGTGATGGAGACTTTGCCATCAACATTGACATCACCTATCATGAGAGCCATGTAGGACAGGAGCATACCATCAGATATGGAAGAGCCGGCACTTTGCGTGAGAAAGTCGCTGCCCTTTGCATCAGTAAACGTGAAAGAGCATTCTGAATCATAGGAACCCTTATTCCAGATGAAATGGTAAGTACGACCAGATATCAATGCAAAGGTTCCTTCTGACGAATATCCTGAGGCAATGGTCAAGGAAGCCCATTCCAACCCTGTCTCTGCATCCACAACGGAAATGGAGGCGCCATTCCATCCGTCGCCCCAACTGTCTTGCAGTTCATAACTGATGACCGTGGTCACCGCATGAACCGACAATGCCATGAGCAACATCGTCAAGGTTGACAGCAATTTCTTCGTTTTCATCTACACTTCCAATGATATGATTGATATAGACTGCAGAGACATGCATTTAGACTGCAAATATAGTTCTTTTTTGCGAGAACATTATTATATAAGTGATGAAAAACTCTTTTCATGGACATTTTTCCTTGTCGCTGAGCAACTGATGAAAGAATGGAAGTATGAGTCTTCTACCCAAACCCAACAACTTAAAAACGATTAGGGATTTTCCCCTCTGAAAGTAGGGAAAATCCTTTTAGCATATTTAAAAAAGTTCGTTTCTTTGCATCGTGAGAACAAGACAAACATTTCTAACAAATAAAACCATACGAAAATGAAAAGAATTCTGATAGCCATGACAGCACTGCTGACCATCACATTGTCGGCAAGCGCAATGAGTTACGAGCAGGCCCGCCAGCAGGCTTTGTTCCTTACTGACAAGATGGCCTATGAACTCAACCTCACCGAGGAGCAGTACGAGGCCGCATACGAGGTCAACCTCGACTACCTGATGAGTGTCAATACCCAGGCAGACCTCTACGGAGTCTACTGGACACAGCGCAACCTCGACCTTAGCTATATCTTGCTCGAGTGGCAATACGAAGCCTATCTGGCAGCCTCCTATTTCTATCGCCCGCTCTATTGGGACAGAGGATACTGGCACTTCGGCATCTATGCCCGCTATCCATACCGCGACTATTTCTACTTCGGACGCCCCCATTTCTGGACAGTCTATCGTGGAGGTCACAGTTGGAGGAGCAACGGCGGACGCAGTTGGTATCACGGACGTGACTTCTCTGGACGCGGACATGGTGGTCCTGCTGGACACGGAGGCATGCGCGACAGGTTCGACCGCGGTGACTACGGACATGGACATGGTGGTCCTGGCGGACGCGACGGACGCAACCCAGGCTTCGGCAACCGTGGAGGAAACAACCCTGGTGGCAACAACGGTCGTCCTGGTGGCAACAACGGACGTCCCGGTGGCAACAATCCTGATGTGGCCAACCACGGCGGCAGCCATGGCGGCAACAACGGCAACGTGAACCGTGATATCCGCACACGTTCGGGAGCCGGTCTCTCCGACAGAGGCAGCAGCACATTCTCTCGCGACAACAACAGAGTCGGCGGTGGCTCACGCAGCGTGACCCGTCCTTCCACAAATGGTTCGACACGCAGTATGGGTTCCTCGAGCACTACTCCTTCGCGCAGCTTCGGCTCAGCCGGTGCCACCACTCCCTCGCGCAACTTCAGCACACCCAATCGTGGCAGCAGTTCATCGCGCAGTTTCGGCTCATCGAGCAGCAGCACTCCTTCGCGCAGCATAGGCTCGTCAAGCAGCACACCCTCGCGCAGCTTCGGATCTTCAAGCCGTGGCAGCAGCACTCCCTCTCGCAGCTTCAGCGCTCCCTCCAGTTCAAGTCGCTCCTCAGGCAGTTTCGGTGGTGGCCACAGTGGTGGCGGTAGCCGTGGCGGTGGATTCAGCGGCGGTGGCGGCAGCCGTGGCGGAGGCGGTGGCAGCTTCGGTGGCGGCGGACGCGGACGCAGATAAGGTATTCAGTTATAAGGAAAAAGATTGTCCTTCAGGATAGTATAGTGATAATCATGTTAACAAATGCAGGCGGGGCTCCTCATGGGAGTCCCGCCACTTTTTTACTCCAAAACTCCTAATCAGCCAATTGCAGGATGCGGACCTCAGCATTCATCATCTTTTGCACCTCATGCATGGGTTTGTCATAAAAAACCGACTGTATCGCCTTGTTGATGATGCCATGCCCAACGGCAAGCACAGTCTGATTGGGATATGTCTCCGCCACCCAGCGAAGGAATCGACGCGCCCTGTCTTTGAGCGCTCCCATCGACTCCACATTGGGCGGCCAAGGTTTGTCCTTCAGGTCAGGAATGAACAACCCTGTGAAGTCTCCCCAGTCGCGCTCGCGGAGCAACGGTGTAGTGACCACCTCTGCTCCGTGTCGGGAAGCAATGATGGTGCAGGTATCATACGACCTCTTGAGGTCTGATGACACAAAGGCATCGATGGCGACGGAAGCCATGTGCTCTGCCACCTCTTCTGCCTGTTTGATGCCATGCTCATTGAGGGCTCCCTGTGTCTGCCCCTGCATCACCTGTCTTGCATTGTCCACGGTCTCGCCATGGCGTACCAGATATAGAGTGGTCATTGATTTATCTTCAATCTTCAGCAACTAAAAGAATCCATTCGGAGATATCTTGTAGCACCTCGGGGGAGATGGTCTCCTCGATATGAGGTGCGAGGATGGGATTGCCCGTCGGACTGTGATGGAACAGATGGCTCAGACCAGGATATACCTTGATGACATTCTTAGGATTCTTGGGCAGACATCGTTCCAATGCCTCATTATTGACAGATGGAGGCACATTGAGGTCGTTCTCCGCACCCAATGCCAGGACAGGACAATGGGTCTTTGCCACATACGGGCGAAGGTCCATAGCGATGAAATATTCCATCCATTTGTTTCCGGGAGAAGTTGCTTTCAAGTAATTACTGGCATCCTCAGGCGTTTTGCATATGTCGCGCGCCGCACCCTGCGAACGGCTGATGAGATTGAGTTGCACCATCATCAGGGTATCTATCTTGCATGCTGGTCCCGACAGGCTCACCAAGAAATCGATGGCATCCTCAGCGGCAAGCATATAACCGATTCCACCACCCTCACTGTGACCGAGCAGTCCCACCTTGGAGAATTTTCCCAAACTTCTGAGATATCGGATGCCAGCCTCTGCATCACCAGAAAAGTCTTGTGTGGTCGCCCCATTAAAGACACCTGTTGACTTTGCAAAGCCTCGGTCGTCATACCTCAGGCTGGCGATACCGTGACGCGCCAACCAATCGGCAATCACGAGGAAAGGTTTGTGGTAGAAAATCTCCTCATCACGGTTTTCTGCACCACTGCCCGTCACCATCAGTACGACAGGCGGGTGTTTCCTTTTCTTATATCCTACGGGGTAGGTCAGCGTACCCGCCAATGTGACGTTGGCTGAAGGATTGTCAAAAAAGACCTCCTCTGTCTGGTAAGGAAATGGCGGAACGGGTTCCTGCGGTCGGTTGAACGTCACCTCGCCGCGCTCCATCTCAACATCAAGGGGTTGCAACCGCTGCACAAAGGTTCCTTTTATCTTGTCGCCGGTACGTTTTCCGGAAAATGTCAGCATCAGCTTGGGGATGGACACCAAAAGGGAGTCATCGGTGAGGGTTTTCACCTGCATCTCAAGCCCCACCGCACCTTGCTCGATAATGTCCATCGTGACGGACTTCTTTCCCTCATCGATGTGCAACGCCATGGTCAGTTCCTGTGTTCCCGCTTTCAGTTTCCCTTTCCACGGTCCACTCATGCCCTGCCCCTGTACACGAATCTGGGGCAACAATGCCAACAATAAAACAAAAAACAGTATTTTCCTCATATTACATTGCAAAAGCATGGCCTAAAAAAGCCATGCTCTAGAAAATTGTTATGAACCATCTGAAAAGGAGTGTCAGAGCAAGGAGAATGCCACGTCCATCATCTTGGTGAAGGTGTTTTGGCGCTCCTCGGCTGTGGTGACCTCACCTGTGAGGATGTGGTCGGAAATGGTGCAGATGGCGAGTGCACGGTTGCCTGAGCGGGCAGCATTCATATAGAGTGCAGCCACCTCCATCTCCACGGCCAGAACACCCATGTTCATCCATTTGTCGTTATGGGAATTCTCACCATAGAACACATCCGACGACATCACATTGCCCACCATGTAGCGGTAGCCCAGACGGTCGCAGGTGTCTGCAGCACGGCGCAGCAAGTCGAAATTGGCGATGGGAGCGTAGGTGCCCGGCATCTCATACTGGTCAGCATAGTTGGAGTTGGTGCATGCTCCCATGGCGATGACAAGGTCGCCCACCTTTAGGTCCATGTTGATGGAGCCTGCCGACCCCACGCGAATGATGTTCTTCACCCCATAGAAGTTGAACAACTCATAAGTATAGATACCTATTGACGGCATACCCATGCCATGCCCCATCACACTGACGCGCTTGCCTTCGTGTGTGCCTGTGAAACCGAGCATGCCACGCACGTTGTTGAATTGCACTGGGTTGTCAAGGAATTTCTCTGCCATCAGTTTGGCGCGAAGCGGGTCGCCCGCCATGATGACGGTCTCGGCGATTTCGCCGTACTGTGCCCCTATATGGGGAGTTGGTGTCTTTGCCATAATCAAAAATTTTAGTTCATAGTTTAGAATTCACAATTCAAAGTTTTTCGAAGGACCTGTCAGACCTGTCAGACCTGTCAGACCTGTCGGACTTGTCAGACTTGTCGGACTTGTCAGACTTGTCGGACTTGTCAGACCTGTCGGACTTGTCGGACCTGTCGGACTTGTCGGACTCGTCGGACTTGTCTTATCACTCACCTAAATCAACACGTGGAACAAGTCCCTCAATATACTTGCAGAGGATGCCGATGCCCTTGAGGTTCTCACCGCCCTGAGGGATAATGAGGTCGGCATATTTCTTGGTCGGTTCGATAAACTGCTCATGCATGGGCTTGAGCACGTTGAGGTAACGCTCGAGCACCATGTCGACGGTGCGCCCTCGTTCCACCACATCGCGTGTGATGTTGCGGATGAGCCGCTCGTCGCTGTCGGTATCAACAAAAATTTTGAGGTCCATGAGGTCACGCAGTTTTTTGTCAAACAGCGTCATGATGCCCTCAATGATAATCACCGGCTTGGGTTCCACATGCACTGTCCCTGGCAAACGGTTGCTGAGGATATAAGAATAAGTGGGTTGTTCGATAGCCTCTCCTTTCCGCAGCATGTTGATTTGTTTGTTGAGCAGTTTCCAGTCGAAGGCGTCGGGGTGGTCGAAATTGATGGCATGCCGCTCCTCCTCCGTCATGTGCGATGTGTCATTGTAATAAGAGTCGAGAGGCACGACTGCCACATAATGGGGCGGCAGAGCTTGTACGATTTTTTTCACTACAGTAGTCTTTCCCGACCCTGTTCCTCCTGCGATACCGATAATTGTCATGTTTGTATAGTTGTTGGTTTTGAAATCAGATAGCGGTCGAAGAGCGGCTGATAGTAGGCAGCCTTGCGCTCCAGGCGCATGGGATAGGCTCGGCTGCTGCTCGGCATGCGGTAGAGCCGCATCTCCCTTTGTCCAAAGGAGAATTCCACGCTCTCTCCCATCTTGGGCTGAGTGATGCCGAAATGTGCCGTGAAGAGGTCTGTCGCTTTCTGGCCTGTCGTCACCACCGCCTCACACTCTGGTGCCTGTTGCAGCAAAGCACTCAGGTCTGTGGGTTCCACCACTTCCAGGTCTTTGTCAGAGGCAGTGCCGGTGGTGCGTCTCACTGCCACCGCCGTATCATAGAGTCCCACTCCCCTCTCCCTCAGCATGGCGACAATGTCTTGAAGCTTAAAGGTATGACGTTCCTCGTCCACATACCTGTCTTTGTCGCCATGGAGACAGATGCCAAAGATACGCCACATGTCGTTGATGTAATTGGGATAGAAGAAATCCATCGCCCAACGATGTGGGTCGGGTGGAAAACTACCCAGCATCAGCAACCGTGCATGCTCCGGCAGGAAGGGAGCCCATGGATGGCGGATGATGTCGGTGCTCAATTCTTCTCCTTGATGAGGAAGATGGCTGTGGGAAGGTGGTCAGAATATCCGTCAAGCCACACTCCACCTGCTGTGGTGCGCTTGGGAGAACCCTTATAGCGCCCCTCGCTTTGGAGCAGGTAACTGAAGTTCTGAATCTTGCATCTCCAATAAGTGAGTTTGGAGTAGTCGCGTGTGCCAGTACGGTCGAGCATGTTGGGCGACACCACAATCTGGTCGAACAGGTTCCAACTGCCCTCATAGCTCAGAGTACCTGTACCACTGTTGAGCACGTTCCACCATGGGTTGTACATCTCGTTGTCGGCCACATCTTTAATATTAGGTTTGGCACCCAGTTCCACTGCCATGCTCTTGTTCTGCGGGTCGTCGTTCATATCACCCATCACAATGACCTTGCGGTTGGGGTCGGCACGCATCAGCGAGTCTTTCACGGCACGCACCTGACGACCTGCACACTCACGGTAGAATGAACCCGAGAAGCGGCTCGGCCAGTGGCATACGATGACGCTCACCGCCTCGTCGGCCAGCATACCCGACACGGTGAGGAAGCCACGTGTCATAAACGAACTATCTGCCTCCAACTCCGGCACGTAGGGAATCAGTTCCACGTCGCGCAGTGTGAAGAGTTTCGGGTTGTAGAGCATCGCGCAGTCCACACCTCGGCGGTCAGGTCCCTCGATGTGGGCATACTTGTAGCCTCGCTCCGCCAGTTCGGGCTGTGCCACAAGGTCGTCGAGCGCACGGCTGTTCTCCACCTCGGAGACACCGATGATGGCGCATCCGAGTGGCAGTTTGCCGCTGCCCGTATCAGTACCCATGTCAGCAAGTGTCCGCGCCATGTTGTGGAGTTTGCGGTTGTACTTCAGGGCATTCCACTTGTATGACCCATTGGGAAGGAAATCATAGTCGTTCTTTCCCTCATCGTGGCAGGTGTCGAAGAGATTCTCCAGATTGTAGAACCCTACGGCATAGACATTGTATTTCTTCTGCGCCGATGCAGATACTGCCACGGCAAGCAACATAATGAATAGCAAAAAATGTCTTTTCATATACATATTATAGATAATTGGTTAGCCTTGATGGAAATGCCCTCTTGAGGGCGATATCCTTGTTGTTGGTTTGATTTTGCAAATATCGGAAATTTTATCGACAAAATTAAATTTTTGTTCAAAAAATTATTAAACAATGCTTTTTTTTTTCAAAGTTTTTTTGTTACTTTGCATCCAAACACAACTATCAAACCAATTGTCTTATGCAAAAAATGCTGAAAATAGCAGTGTTTGCTCTCTGCTACTCCCCTCTTGCCTTTGCGCAGGAGGTTGACTCATTGGAGCAGACCGGTGCGTTGGATGATGCGGTCTTCACATTTACGGAGGCCCAGCTGGGCGAGGACGACGACATGTCACAAAATGTTACCATCCTCAGCAGCAACACCAACGTATACACCAATGAGGTGGGTTACACCTTCTCGCCAGTGCGGTTCCGTTACAGAGCACTCAGCCAGAAGTACAACGACATCTACGTGAATGGCGCACTGATGAACGACTTGGAATCTGGACAATTCAGATACTCCAACGTCGGCGGCATCAACAACCTCACGCGGAACGTGGATGCCACCTTGCCCTTCGAGGACAACAGTTTCTCCATGACCGGCATCGGCGGCAGCAACAACTACAACTTCAGAGCATCGCAGGTGGCCCAAGGCCACAAGTTGTCGCTCAGCGGCGCCAACCGCAACTATGTTGCCAGGGCAATGTACACCTTCGGCAGCGGCATCAGCAAAGACGGATGGGCGTTCGCTGCCAGCCTCGGCTACAGATGGGCAAGCAGAGGATATGTGGAAGGCACCTTCTACAACTCGCTGTCTTACTACCTCGGTGTGCAGAAGATTTCGGGCGACCACTCCATCTCGTTCTCCACTTGGGGCAACCCGACGGAGAGGGCATCACAGGGCGCTGGCACCGATGAGAGCTATTGGTTGGCAAACAACTACCAGTACAACCCCTATTGGGGCTACCATAACGGCAAGGTGCGCAACTCACGTATCATCAACGATTTCGCACCGAGCGCCGTGCTGACATGGGACTGGAACATCGACTCCAAAACACGCCTCATCACCTCGCTCCATGGCAAGTACAGCAAGTATAAGAGCACTAAGCTCAATTACAACAATGCTGACAACCCACAGCCTGACTATTGGAAGAACCTGCCCAGCAGCTACTATGACGTGTGGGACGAGACCGACTATAACAACCGCACCGAACAGGGTCTGGCAGACTTCAATGCCGCATACGAATTCCTGACGTCATCGAAGGAGGCAAGGCAAATCAACTGGGACCGTCTCTACGCCGCCAACCGCAACGCAGCAGCCCAGGGTGCCGATGCCATGTATTACGTACAGGCAAAGCACAACGACAACATCTACCTTACCCTATCCTCTACCCTCCACAAGCAGATTACCAACAAGTCGCACGCCAACATCGGCGTGATGCTGGGTGCCAACAAGGGCATGCACTACCAGACTATGGACGACCTGCTGGGTGCAAAAATCTTCCACAACGTCAACACCTACGCCTTGGGCAACTATGCCGAGGGGTCGAACGAAGTGATGTATGACCTCAACAACCCCAATGGCGTTGTCGGTGAGGGCGACCGCTTCGGATACGACTACAACCTGCATGCCCGCCGCGGTGTGCTGTGGGGCAACTACACCGAGAACTTCGGCTCACTCCACTACAGCGTCTCCGCCAAACTCAACTACGACGGCATGCAGCGCGACGGACGGATGAAGAACGGTATGTTCGCCGAATATTCCTACGGCAAGAGCAAGACAGCGCACTTCGTCAGCGGAGGTGGCAAGTTCAACTCCAGCCTCAACGTCGGCGGTGGCAACACCATCCTGTTTGGCATCGGATACGAGCACCGCGCACCACAAATCACCACAGCCTTTGTCTCACCTGAGATGAACAACGACTTTGTGACCAACCTGCGCAACGAGCGTATCTTCAGCAGCGAACTTGGATACCAGTTCATGAACTCACTCCTTCACGTCAACATCAATGCCTACTACAACTACCTGAGCCATGTGACGGAGTGGCAGAACTTCTACTTCGACGACATCAACTCGTTCTCCTATGTCTCACTGACCGATATCAACAAGGCTTACTACGGCGTTGAGGCAGGTGTCACCGTCAAGGTCTCCTCATCATTCAACATCCAGGCCATCGGTACCATCAGCGAGGCTAAGAACCTCAACAACGCCAAGGTGAGGTACATGAACTCAACCAAAGCCATCTACACCGACGACATCGTGATGAACAAGGGCATGCACGAGGCAAGCACACCGCTCACCGCAGGAAGCATCATCCTCGACTACCATGCCAACGGATGGTTCATCGACCTCAAGGGCAACTTCTACGACCGCATCTACCTGAGCTACTCACCGAGCTACCGCTATGTGGGAACACTCACCACCATGGCCACCGGCGACCAGAGCATCGTCAACAACGACGGCACCTTCAACGTGCCGGAGCAGGCCAAAGGCAAGGGCGGTTTCATGCTCGACGGCTCACTGGGCAAGACACTGCGCCTGAAGAAAGGCAAGCAGATCTCCATCAACCTGTCGCTTACCAACATCCTCAACAACCGCAAGATATGCACTGGCGGTTACGAGCAGAGCCGCAGCGACTATACCGTCAAGGATGAAAACGGACAGACCACGGTCAACAATGTGAGGGCTTACAAATTCTCGCTCAATCCCAAGAAGTACTACGCTTACGGCATCAACGGCATGCTCAACCTGACATTAAGATTCTAAACACACCAAAGATATGAAACGCATTAGTTATATCCTCATCACCCTGGCCTGCACACTGCTCACCGCATGTATGGCAGGCAGTTACGACGACCCGTACACACCAGCTGAGGACGTCTTTGGCAACAAGGCTATCTCAGAGACCAATGTCATCACCATCGCCGAGCTCAAATCCATGTTCAGCAGCACCATCAGCAACAGCGGCATGAAGGAGGTCACTGATGACATCAAGATAAAGGGCACTGTGACGGGCAATGACATCGAGGGCAACATCTACAATGAGGTGGTCATCGACGACGGCACAGGAGCTTTCATCATCTGCATCGCACAGGGCGGACTCTTCGGCGTGCTGCCTGTGGGACAGGAGATTCTCATTGACCTCAAGGGACTCTACGTCGGAGCTTACGGCCAACAAGGCGAGGTGGGAACGCCCTACACCAGCAAGAGCGGTTCAACCTACGTCAGCCGTATGAGTCGT
Organism: Prevotella sp.; assembly: GCA_017961115.1. GTDB lineage: Bacteria > Bacteroidota > Bacteroidia > Bacteroidales > Bacteroidaceae > Prevotella. The sequence goes on from JAGCXX010000167.1 coordinate 13,641, forward strand.
TTCCTCTGGAACCAGCATTACCGTCCCATCGGCACAGCCGACCCACAGAGCGTGGTGCCTGAGGAGTTTGACATCACACGCCTCACAGACGCTGCATATTTAGAGTCGCACTGCGGCAAACTCATGACACTGAAGGGAGTGGAAATCCAAGGTGCTGACGGAAAGGCTGTCTTCGCCCCCACCGACGGCAGCGTCTCACTGACCGCCAACTGTGCCAACCGCCAGTTCAAGGGCATCAGCAGCAGTCAGTTGGTATTGCGAACCAGTACTTTCGCCGACTTTGCGGGCAACGTAATGCCGACCGGAAAAGTCGACGTGACAGGCATCTTCACCCGCTACCGCAACACATGGCAAATCCTCATGCGCACGGAAAGCGATATCCAACCGGCACTATAGCCGCCTATCAACCATCAACAAAGTAAGAACAAAAACGACATAAAGTTATGAAAAAGACTATTTATTCATTACTGACCATGGCATTGGCGGTCTTCGCCCTCACCAGCTGCGAGGATGTGCCATCACCATTCGACTTCCCCACTAAGGGGGGAGAAGTTCCCGGCGCCACCTCAGAGCCTGCCGGAAGTGGAACATTGGCAGACCCCTACAACGTGGCTGCAGCCATTGAGTACACACAGACCTTGGAGCCAGGCACAGACAGTCCGTCAAACGTCTACATCAAAGGTATCATCTCTTCCATCAGGGAGGAATTCACCACCCAGTATGGCAACGGCACTTTCTACATTTCAGACGACGGTTCCGCCAAGAACCAGTTCCTTGTATATCGTGCGATGTACCTCAACAACAAGAAATTCTCAGCCAGCGACCAGCAAATCCAAGTGGGCGACACCGTCATCATCTGTGGCATTGTGACCAACTACAACGGCACATTGGAGACCCAGCAGAACAAGGCCTACATCTACTCTCTCAACGGAGCCGGCGGTGGCGGTGGCGGTGACACGCCTCCTGGCGAAGCTAAGGGAAGCGGTACGCTCGATGATCCGTATAATCCTGCAGGCGCTGCTGACGCAGTGAAAAACCTCACATGGACGAGCAACGATGTCTACGACACCACGGGTGATGTCTATGTAAAAGGCAAGATTTCCCGCATAGCTGACAATGGCACTTTCACTGAGGGCGGCACCTATGGCAACGCTTCCTTCTACATCTCTGAAGACGGAACACAGAATGGCGAATTCTACTGCTTCCGCATCCTGTATCTGGGTAATAAAAAGTTTGAGTCTGGCAAGACTGACATCAAGGTCGGCGATGAAGTCATCATTTGCGGTCAACTGATGAATTATCGCAATAACACACCTGAGACAGTGGCAGGCAAGGCATATCTCTACTCGCTCAACGGCAAGACCGAAGGCGGTGGCGGTGGTGGCACCGGAGGTGATGCAAATGGCTCTGGCACACTCTCTGACCCGTATAATCCAGCAGGCGCTGCTGACGCAGTGAAAAATCTCACATGGACGAGCAATGACAACTACGACACCACGGGCGATGTCTATGTAAAAGGCAAGATTTCCCGCATTGCAGACAAAGGCACCTTCACTGAGGGCGGCACCTATGGCAACGCATCCTTCTATATCTCTGAAGACGGAACTCAGAATGGCGAATTCTATTGCTACCGCATCCTATACCTGGGAAATAAAAAGTTTGAGTCTGGCAATACTGACATCAAGGTCGGCGACGAAGTCATCATTTGCGGCCAACTGATGAATTACCGCAACAACACACCTGAGACAGTGGCTGGTAAGGCATATCTCTACTCGCTCAACGGCAAGACCGAAGGCGGTGGCGGCGGTGGCGGCAATACCGGCGAGGTGAAAGCCGTGACCATCGCGGAGTTCAACGCCGCAGCAGTAAGCGACAATGTATGGTACCAACTCTCCGGCACTGTTAAGAACCTCAAAGATGGCGACAAGTACGGTAACTTCGACCTCGAGGATGCCACAGGTTCGGTTTATGTCTATGGCTTGCTCTCAGAAAAGGGTGGTGCCAAACAGCAGTTCCAGGAGCTGGCTGCTGTCATGGACATTAAAAACGGCACCAAGATAACCATCATTGGCAATCGCGGCGACTACCAAGGAAAGGTTGAGGTATTGAATGCCTACTTGGTCAGTGTCGACGGACAAGGCGGTGGCGGTGGTGGCGACCCGCAGGGCGATGCTGGGTCATACAGCAAGCCTTATAGCGTGACAGAAGCCATTGCTGCAGGCACTGGCGCTGGTGTCTATGTCAAGGCATACATCGTGGGATGCGTTTCTGGTCAGGTTTACGAGGAAGGTGCCACCTTCAGCGTATTGCAAGACGTGAAGACCAACTTGCTCATCGCTGCCTCAGCTTCTGAGACCGACCCGAGCAAGTGCATGCCTGTACAGTTGCCTTCCGGAGCCGTAAGAAATGGACTCAACCTGGCAGACAACCCCGACAACTTAGGCAAGGAAGTGCTGCTCTATGGCAACATCGAAGCCTACTTCAAAGTTCCGGGACTCAAGTCGGTGACCTACGCTGAGATTGGCGGAAAGAGCTTCGGCACCAAGGCCAACGTGCGCCGCAAAGCTGTTAGAAGGAGATAACACTCACTGCTTACCTACAACGGCAAAAGGCGGGTTCATCCCGCCTTTGCTGTCGTAATTGCATTCTTTTTTCACAATAAGCGGGAAAAAATTTGGTTGGATAAGAAAAAAATAGTAATTTTGCACCCCAAACGTGAGAAAAGATTCTATTTAACGTAACAACAATAATTTAAAAATGAAAAAAGGTATCCATCCAGAAAACTATCGCCCCGTCGTATTCAAGGATATGTCCAACGGCGATATGTTCCTTACAAAGTCCACATGCAAGACTTCAGAGACAGTGGAATTTGAAGGTGAGACTTATCCATTGGTGATAATCGAGATCTCGAACACCTCACACCCGTTCTACACAGGCAAGAACAAGCTTGTGGACACTGCTGGCCGTGTCGACCGCTTCATGAGCCGCTACGGAAAAATCAAGAAGTAATCGCTTGGTTCTTCCATCTCCGCTCGTGACTCTGCCGCGAAAACAGCAAAATTGACGGACGAGCAACGAGACACTAAAGATATTGATACAAGGTGCTTCTGAAGCGTAGTTGCATATGCGCTCAGGTGCACCTTTTTTTAAAACCTCTCCAAGAAGAATACATCTCTCACCCATCACCCCTTACCTCTAACCTCCTAATCATGAAAAGACTGCTCATCTTTATCATCGGCATCACCCTGCTGGCAGCCTGCGGCGACGACAACGACAACAACAACGAATCGCCCAACCCCACTCCAACCAGCAAGAACACCAATGCCAACCCCACCTTGAAGCCAGAATACCGACGCCTGGAAATGCCTCGTATAAAGGGAGGTGCCAACAACCTCCTCGTCGTGCACAGCACAGCACAAAATGGCGTCAACTATATCCTGGAATGGGATTGTCTGAAAAAATCGCAACGGTGGAGCTGCTATACGCTCGATAGGGATAACTCTCCCAAAAACGTGAGCCGCTACTACTCTGATTCCGACCAATACCCCAAAGACCCGGATATCCCTTCTGCCTACACCTTTGCCACCGACCCCTACTGGCGCTCTGGCTACGACCACGGCCACATCTGTCCGTCGTACGACAGACTCAACAGCCGAGAGGAAAACATACAGACATTCTACCTAAGCAACATGCAACCACAGAGAAATGTCTTCAATGCAGGACTATGGGCCAAGATGGAACAATTGATCAGCAGAACATGGAACACCAACCAGTTCCGCGACACCCTCTATATCTGCAAGGGAGGCACTATCGACAAGGAGGAGCAAATCCTTCTCCGCCTGACAAACGGACTCATCGTGCCTCGCTATTTCTTCATGGCTGTACTCTGCAAGAACACGCAAGGCTACAAGGCCATCGGCTTATGGGTGGAGCATCGCAATGAGGACCGTTCCAACGACAACATCATGGATTATGTGGTCAGCATTGATGAGTTGGAGCGCCTCACGGAAATCGACTTCTTCTGCAATTTGCCCGACGACCTCGAAGAAGCCACGGAAAGGGTTGTCTACCCCGTCTCATGGGGATTGAGGAATTAAAAAACACATGAATGCTTTGTTTTCTCAACAATAATGTGTAAGTTTGTGCGTTGAAGAGACAAAGCGTTATGAAGAAGCAAACAACTACCCCAATAGTGCGGTTATTGTTCCCCACCCTGTTGTGGGCGGCATTGCTCCCCACCATGATGGGATGCCAGGAGAAGGTAGCGCAGGCCCCTGTCCGCTCTGCCTACTACTGGAGCACCACTTGGGAGGGTGACTCTGCCACGCTCGGTTTCATCAGCGACAACGACATCAGCCGACTCTATCTTCGCTACTTCGATGTGGTGGTCACACCCGAGGGCGAAGTCATGCCCAATGCTACCATCCGCTTCGCAAATGCGGTGCCCGACAGCATGGAGGTCATTCCCACCGTCTTCATCGTCAACGAGTGCATGCAGAAGGATGTCAGCATCCTCGACTCCCTGCTGCTCCAGCGCATCCTGCAGATGTCGGAGACACATGACATCAGCCAAGTGCACGAGATACAGATTGACTGCGACTGGACAAAAAGTACGCAGAAGACCTATTTCGCCATGCTTGAGCGGCTGCGCGACGCTACTCATGAAAAAGGGTTGCAACTGTCCGCCACCATACGCCTCCACCAACTCTCCATGGAAGTGCCACCCGTCGACCGCGGCGTGCTGATGATGTACAACACCGGCAATGTTGCCGACATCCGCCGCAACCCCATCCTCGACATGGATGATGCAGGCCCCTACCTGCGGCGACTCAGTCACTATGACCTGCCGCTGGCCACCGCCTATCCCGTCTTCGCCTGGCAACTGCTCTTCCGCGGCGACCAGTTGATAGGCATCCTTCACGGCGACGACGACATGAACATCTTCCCGGGCGACACCATCATCCAGCGCGAAGCCGAACTCAGCACCGTGCTGCTCGCCAAGGAAGCCGTGACAAGACAGCGCAGCAACGCCAACAACGAGGTTATCCTCTTCGATATCAGTCCACAGAATATCCAACGCATCAAACAATACAACTATGAAGAAATTTTCAGTCATTAGCCTTCTCTTTCTCACTATGACTGCCACCGCATGGGCGTGTGGGGGAGAGATGGAATCCCACAACAACTACATGTTCAGCGTCTTCCCACGTGAAATGATGTCCGATGAGTTGTTCTCCGAACGCATCAACGAGTTCTGGAAGTCGTACAGCAACGGCTCCATGGAAAAATTCTACCAGGATGATGCGATGAAAATTGCAAAAAACAAGGGCGACAACGAGATGGTGGCCTATCTCGGCGAACTGTCAAAATACCTTGAAATCTGCGACCAACTGCGCGAGACATGGGATTATCCCACCAAGCAGCAGTTGCAGCAGCGCCGGCAGATACTCAACGGCATGGTGACGAAAAGCAATGCCTACCGAGGCACAAAACTGGCACCACAGTGGGCTTTGCTGCGCATGAGGGCAAACATGGTGCTCGGACAGTATGACGCCAATGTCACCTACTGGAAACAGACGGCCTCGAAAATGTCTCCCAGTGTCTTCCGCGACATGATGGAGAGCCTCTATGCCGCCGCCCTTGCACGAAAGGGACAGCTGGCCCAGGCATGCGACATCTATGCCAAGCAGGGCGATATGCTAAGCATCAAGTGGGCTTTGCGCAAGATGCGCAACCTCGGAGGCATACGCACCATCTTCGATGTCACTCCCGATTCACCGACCATGAACTTCCTCGTGCAGGACTTCGTCAATAATGCACAAGAGACCCTTGACTGCAAGGGCGACAAGGAGTGGGTGGAAGAGACGATTGACCGACGCATCATCCTCAAGCGCGACGTAGACAACTTCATCAACTATGCCAACAATGTCATCAGCCAGGGAAAGACCAAGTCGCCCGCCATGTGGATGGCTGCCATAGGCGAACTGCAGTACCTCTACGGAAAACAAGATGCTGCCCTTGCCACACTCAACAAGGCGGTGAGCATGGACGGCACTCAGCGCATGAAGGACAATGCCCGCGCCATCCGACTCGTCGTATCGGTGAAGCCAGCCAAACTCGGATCCGAGTACAGCCAATGGCTCGTGGGAGAGCTCAAATGGCTCACCGAGAAAATTAAGGAGGAAGGAAAAAACAACAAGGAGGACTGGTACAACTACTACAACAACCACTACTACGACATCCTCGACAGGGTGGTGTATAACGAACTCGTACCCAAATACAAGAACTACGGACGCCCGGACATCGCCGCAGCATTTGTCAACTACATCGAGAGCAGAAGCGTGCTCGGTCTCGACAGTGATGAAGAGTCAGGAGGCTACTCCAGCGACTTCTTCCTCGTCCTCGACTCGATGTCGACCGATGAGATGAAGCAATACATCGCTTTTGCGCAGTCAAAGGGAGGAGATGCTCTTGAACAGTATCTCAAAGGACACGTCAAGCCCTACCGCAACTATCTCAACGACATCCTGGGCACCAAATACCTGGCCATGGCAGAGTTCAGCAGCGCCATCGACTACCTCAGCAAGGTACCGATGACGTTTGTCAGAAACCAGGCCATCAGCCCCTATATGGCTCAGCGCAAATACTCAGAACCAAGATGGATGGGAAAGCAGGAAATCGAGGAAAACGAGAGTGAGGCACAGCCTGCCATCAAAGCCATGCAGGTGAACAAGAAGATTGAATTCTGCCGCGAGATGACACAGCTGCTCGGCCAACTCCCCCTTGCCAACAGCGAAAAACGGTCACAAATTGCATACGACCTTGCGACACGATATTATCAGGCCTCCTACTTAGGCGACTGCTGGTGGCTCACCGCCTATGGACAGAGCGTCTGCGACACCGCCAGGGCAGACCGACCCGACTTCGTCAGCTATGCCATCAAATACCTCAATGAGAGCGCCAAGTCCAACAACCCCACGCTGAAGCTCAACAGCCTCTACGGACTGGCTTTCATTCCCATCGATGAATGGTGCGACCGCGACTACGACTGGGCCAACGACCGTGTAATCATCAAACCACGGCGCAACAGCAGACAGTTCAAGGCTCTTAACGACCTGTCTCGATTCGTCAGTTCAGGCAATGCTCCACAGCCCGTCTATGTCACCAAGTGCGATGTGCTCAAACAATTCAAAAAGTTCATATAGAATTGTTAAATAAATGCAATAATATTTGGTTTTGACCGACAAGTTTGACAAAAAGCATTATTTTTGCACATCTATAAATATCTATGAGACAACTTTCCGCTGGTGAGAAACATCACCATGCCAGGGAGGCTAACCAATTAAAAAAGGAGAAACATTATGCGCAAAGTAATCATGATGACCTTGCTGCTGCTCTGCTCGTTCAGTTTCGCCGCAGCTCAGAAACAGGCCGAAATCAAGTTTGACAACAAAACCCATAATTTCGGCAATTTCTCATCCAGCAACCCAGTGCAGAAGTGCACCTTCACATTCACCAACGTGGGTGATGCCCCGCTGGTCATCAACCAGGCTGTGGCCAGCTGTGGATGCACCGTCCCGCAGTACACCAAGACA
>JAGCXX010000022.1 GCA_017961115.1 Prevotella sp.
GCCGCATCATCCTCGGCGGATTCGGCATGGACTGGTATTGGGCGCACACCTGCGTCGAGGACAAGCCACTGAGATACAGCGACTTCAACATCGGCGACCAACTGCGTAACAATCCTGAGGCTCTCACGGAGCGAAACGACTGGATAGGAACCACCAAGGAAGCACTCAACAAGCATATCGCCAATTCCTGCGATGCCATCGTGGCAGGACTCTACGAATACTGGGTGTGCTACAGCCATGCCCTTCCCGACAAGACAGTGTATATCCCTTACCCCATAGAGATGCCCCAACCACATGAGGACAACTTCAATGGACTGCTGCGGGTATTCATCGGCATCAATTCATCACGCAGCGCCTACAAGGGCACCGACATCATGCTGTCGGCTGCTGAGGAGGTGGCGGCTCGCCACCCCGACAGGATGCAACTGCGCGTGGCACGCTCCGTTCCTTTCAATGAATACCAACAGATGATGGATGGTTCGGATGTCATCCTCGACCAACTCTACAGCTATACGCCATCGATGAATGCACTCCTGGCGATGTCAAAAGGCATCATCTGCGTCGGCGGCGGCGAACCAGAACACTACGACCTGCTCGGCGAGACACAGTTGCGCCCCATCATCAATGTGCAACCCTCACGGGAGAGCGTGGTGGAGGCTCTGGAATGGCTCATCGCCCATCCCGACAGCATCCCGCAACTGAAGCGTGACAGCATCGCATACGTGCGCCGCCATCACGACTACCTCGACGTGGCGAGAAAATACGAGAGATACGCAAGTCGTTGTTCAGGTGCAAAAGGTGTAAAAAGTGCATATCTTTTCGGTTAAATCTCTTTGCAAATATAGAGCACTTTTCCATTCAATAGGCAAAAAAGGCAGTTTTTGGAGAGTTAAGAAGGGTTAAAATGATATTACCTTCTTTTTTCCTTTTTTGATGTAGATACCTTTTGAAGGGTTGTCCACACGCCGCCCCTGCAGGTCGTAATATACATCAACTGCCATCTGTGAGTTGTCAACTGTCTTAATGCCCGTCTCTCCCAAATCCAAGTCAAACTCAATGCTGCCGTCGCTGTTCTTGGTGATGTTGCTGATGGTGGCATTCCATGTCTTACCGCTCAGGAACCTCTGACCGCTGATGATGTTCACACCGTTACCGAAGAGATTCGACTGGTTTGCCGAATAAAAGAGCTTTTTGCCGTCGGCAGTAATCATGAGGCCACGCTTGGCATCTTTAATATTGTTGGGACTGTCTGAAATCCATTGGTTCTGGTCATAGGCAAAGCGCGATAGCATCAGTCCCGAGCCGTAGCTCAAGGGGGTAAAAGAGCCATGGTTTCCTGCTTGTACAGGATACCAAAGTGATGGGTAGCGCGATTCGACGATGAAATATTCAGTGTCATTGATATTACCATTGATGAAGAACACCGCACAGTCGTTCTCGTCGTATGGCTTGGCGAGCATGACATGACCGCTTTCCGTATAGGTGGGAACATCCCACCACCCCATATAGCTACGTTCATAGGCAGTATAGACGAAGCTGATGCCTGTACAGCGCCCGAAGGCAGAGAGGTTGAGGAAGAACATCATCTGGAAGAACACGCGGCTCTCGAGCTCCACGAATCGGTTGTAGGATACGGCATTGGGGAAATCGGACTTCAGATGCTCTCTGATGAAGAACAGGTAGTAGTACTTGAAGTTGCGGAACGAGCCGAACTGGAACACTATCAGGATGGTCATAATCTCACTGTCGGAGAGGGATGCCTTGCGGTAGCGGCGCAACTTGCCATCAGAGGACATAAGAGACTTTTTGTCCATCAGCTTATCAAATTCTTTGCAAAATTCATCCACGGCACAGAAAAATTCTGTAATTTTGTCATCGGTAATCATGAGTGTATTCTTTTGTTTAACTTTATAAGTGATTGGAATTCAAATATAAAGGTACAAAAAAATATCTCAGATCACCAACTTTTTATACGATTTTCTTATCCCGAACTGGCGTAGAAATGTTATTCTGATTAACTTATCTCAAAATGAAGTATATCTCCAACGCTGACCATTATAAAGAGGTGCTTTCACGGGTGCAATCCGTGAAGCACACACTTTGGATTGGCACGGCAGATATCAAAGACCTTTATATTGAGATAGGCAATGAGAAAAAGCCATTTCTGGCACTCATTGCCCAACTCATCCGACGTGTTGTGGAGGTAAGGCTCATTCATGCAAAAGAACCCGGACCCAACTTCAGGGAAGACTTTGGCAAATACCTGGTACTATACGACCGTTTGGAGCGTGTGCTCTGTCCACGGGTTCATTTCAAGATGATTGTCTTTGACTGCAAGGAAGTGTATATCGGAAGTGCCAACCTGACAGGTGCGGGTATTGGCATGAAAGCAGAATCGACTCGGAACTTTGAAGCAGGTATCCTGACAGATGACCCTGTGATTGTCGAACAGGCAATGAACCAATTTGATGACGTATGGATAGGCAAGCACTGCAAAAAGTGCAAGCGTCGCAACTTCTGCATTGACCCTATCGTATGAAAAGCCAACTAAAAAACTGTGCCAAGGAAACCTTGACACAGTTCATTTTGTTCTTGACGAAGTGGATTATGCCTCTGCGGGAGCCTCTGTCTCTGCAGCCTCTGCGGGAGCCTCTGCCTCAGCGGCAGCGGCGGCGGCAGCAGCCTTCTTCTCAGCCACCTTCTTGGCGATAGCCTCGTTGACAGCCTTCTCAGCCTTGAGTTTCTCCTCACGTTTCTTCTTGGCATCAGCGGCTTCGGTGGAGCGAACTTTCTCGTCGCCCTTCACCTTGGCTTCCTTCCAAGCGTCAAATCTTTTCTGAGCCTCAACCTCGTCGAAAGCGCCCTTCTTGACACCACCACGGAGGTGCTTCATCAGGAGTACGCCCTCATGACTGAGGATGTTGCGCACGGTATCGGTGGGCTGAGCGCCTACCTCAATCCAATAAAGTGCGCGGTCAAAATTCAAATCCACTGTTGACGGATTGGTGTTGGGGTTGTAGGTACCAATCTTCTCGATAAATCTACCATCACGTGGTGCTCTGGCGTCGGCGATGACGATGCTGTAGAAAGCATAGCCCTTGCGTCCACGACGCTGCAATCTCATTTTTGTTGCCATGTTTTTTTGTAATTTGGTTTGAATTAAATGCTACTATCTCGTAATAGCGGCTGCAAAGGTAGTAAAAAACCATGAGATACCACCACGGCGATTGCCCCAACCTATGTTTTTAATGTTTATTAACAACGCGGGCAGGCTTTTCCCCCATCTCAGAAGCATTCAGACGAGGATGTGCTTTTAGGATTCCCAAAATCTCAAATGCTTTGTCTGACAACTCAGGGAATTTATCGTGCAGTTTATCGTGCAGTTTATCGTGCAGTCCTTTTTTTCAACTTTCTCCTCTTGTGGTTGATAGCGCACTCCCTTGATTTTGACACACCCCATAACATCCCATCTGCGGCAAATCCGAACGAGCGGAAACTATTGCCCGTTGAGGATATAGCTGACGATGGACATGACATCGGTGATGTTGACGGTATTGTCGTTGTTGAAGTCGGCGGCATCGTGGTCGAAGAGATAGGGTGCCACATCGTCATTTCCTATGGCGATGACCACGGCTCCCATCACATCGGCGATGTTGATGTTTCCGTCGCGGTTGACATCACCGATGAAGATGAGGGTGAGGTCGGAGAAGGAATCAGCAGCCTCGGCATACCACCGCAGCGGACTGACCTTGCCGCCATCTCGGTAGGTGCCATGACAATCCTCATCGTCATAATCAGCGGTGGGCTGTGCGGAGACATCTTTGAGCACCAAAGAGGCATCGTCGAACCGCACGAGGGCAGGCACATTGGGATGGCTCGACGAAGATATCAGGCACCGCAGTTCCGTACCGTCCACACCGACAACCTGTGCTACCCTCACGCCCTGTGATGACGTAAGGGCAAAGGGCAGGAAGAGTTCGTGCCACTCCCCTGCTCCGTCATGGCGTTCATACCTCACCTCCGTCGCCTCAAAGGATTCGCGCACTTCCAATGGCGCTTCATCGGTGATGACCCATAGGGCGCATTTCCCATTCTGAATGATGTTTTTAGGATGATATGCTGCATCCACCGTGGCACCTTGCGCTATCTTGATGAGCGCGTTGTCGGGAATCTGGTCCACCTGCAGGTTGCGGCACTCCGGGAAGTCCGACAGGTCGAGCCAGGCATCGCCCATGCGCCAGCACTGGTGCTGCAGTGCCCTTCCGTTGTCGAGCCATCCACGGATGTCGTCCGTCGCCTCATCCTCCGCACACACATACTCCAAGCGGAAATCTGCCACCTTGAACCAAGTGCCATCACTCCTCGCCCCCACTGTCATCCTGTTGTCCTTCACCAGAACATAGCACTCGTAGGGGTTGAAGTCGTTGTCGCCCGTTCCCGTGATGTTGTACGAACGTGAGATATTCCCCTCACCCGCATTGGCATAGAGGGCGGTGCGAGAGGTGGTGCGCGAATAGCCGTTGGTGGTGGCGAAGTCAGCCGTCAGACGATAGACGCCGTTGGGCAAGTGCCTTACCTCCTGCGAGAGTTCAGCGTAGTTGAGTGTTCCCGCCCAAGCATTGAAGAACGTGCCGGTGTGTCCGTCGCCCAATGCTGCCGTACCCATGAACGCATCATTCCAGCCTTCGAAACGATGTTGGAAATCCCAGCGAACAGGATATTCCACCCTACCGCCTCCTGAGGGAGAACCGATGGCCGTTCCCCACGACAGGTTGGGATTGGCGACGGTGTAGGTTGCCTCTGCGTGGTGGTGGTCGGCGATATACCATTGGTTGAAGTCGATTTTCCTCACGGCATAGATGACGAGTTGGTCGGCCTGTCCCTGACTCTTGTTTCCCGCCACCTCATCGCCGGCGGAAGGTGTACTGCCCACGCCGCAGTAAGTGTCGGAAGCTACATGCTTGATTCTCCAGCAGTCGGCAGAGGCATCATATTCTGGCAGGAAAGCACTTGCTGCCGTTCCAACATGCGTCTTGCCGTCGGTTTGGAACAGCGTTCCGCACAGCACGTCATCGTATTGCGCCGGACAGCGGAAGGCATAGCCGCCGGCTGTGTTTGGTTCTATCTGCCACACCTGCGCCAAGTTGGAACCTGCCTCTGAGGGAGCGGCATAGTGTACCGACTTGAATGCCGGCAAGCCCGCCGACACCCCATCGATGTCGCCCGTCCTGATGAGCGACTTGATTTGGATGCAGTGCCATCCCGTGATGTTGGCCTGGTCGAGTCCCAGTCCCAAGGTTAGTGAGCCGTCGGTCACGCTGATGTCACTGATGACGCACTCGAGGGGTTCGTTGGAGAGGAATCCGGGTGTCACGCCCGATGCCGTGAAGTAGGTCTTCTTTGTATTGCCCGAGGTGGTGGCAAACACATATGCCACATCGTCACGCGTGCCGTTGAGCGTTGCGCCGTTCTCCCCCCTCGCATTGTGCGAGGTGGCATAGAGCACCGCCTTGTAGATGCCGTTGGGCACCGCCACCGTCTGCTGCATCTTGACACCAGCAGAGGCGGAGTTGTAGAGTTCGACGAGGGCGATGCCGTTGCCCGTCACCGTACCGCTTGCCCCGCTCCACGCCTCCTTTGTGGTGCCCACGAGCGACGTGTAGTCATCGGTGGGACTGGCGTTGTCGAGCGTCCAGCATAGGGCGGTGTTGGCCTTGCTGGCCACCACATAGTAAAAGTCCTCGCAGTTGTCGGGCAGCGAGGTGATTTTCGCATATCCGTTGGGCACATCCGTCGCCGTGAGGTCGATGGTGTTGCTGTAATGGAACTGGCCCTTGGCATCGACGCAGGCAATGCGGAACACTTTCTTTCCCGGACAATCGGCGACGGCGAGCGACGCACTCCTTCCCATGTCGTCGGAAACGCCGAGCGTGGCGCGGGCGGTCCATACCGAACCGCTTGCCTGCTGTTGCACATACACTGTCTTGGTCCAGTCGGTGTTGGGGTCGCTCCACATCAGGTTGAGGTGCTCGCCGTCGGCGGAATATCCGCCTGCAAGGTGGCGAGGGTTGCCTTGGTCGCGCCAGTCCATCCACACATCGGATGTCTTTTTATAGGCGAAATCGCTGTTGTATGCGCCATAGATATCACCGCCTGCGGTAGTCCAGAAGTCGTCTCCCTCCCAGTGGACGAATCGTTTCTGCTCCACGTTGTTGTAGACGGCAAACCGCTCGAGCCATTCCGTGTTCTCACTGTAGTCTGCCCTGCGCAGCACATCGGTGAGCCAGATGCCGTTCATCTCCTGGTCGTTGCCACTGCCCCACTGATACCATGCCTTTTTGGTGTCGGTGTAGAACTGGCTCTCCGAGGTCCAGTTCGCCCCGTTGTTCCACTCGGTACACCACACGGGGAGTCCGGTGGCATTATAAAGCGACTTGAGCGAGTTGATGCACGCCTCGGGTGTCTGTCCGCCAATATAATAATGTGTTGCCACGAAGTCCACACGGTAGTTGTGCGCCTCGCACGAGTCCACATATGCCTTCACCCATGCCGTATTGGGATTGCAGCAGGCGAAGGTGCCGATGCGCATACCGCTGCGGAGGTAGTCGGCATGGAGGCGGATGAGGTTGTCGACAGTCATATACATCTCACTGCCGCTGGTGTTGTCAGGCTCATTCACTCCTAACACATGTGCTGAGGTCTGGTTGTTGAGCGCATCCCACGAAGGCCATGCCCAGGTGGCGTTCCCTGTATAGGTGGAACCGTTCTCATGGTGCCGCTGCGGCACGTAGTCGTAGTTGGACTCCACGTAGTTCTCCGCATTCCATTGATAGAACCACGTCACGCGCATCAGCCCCATGGGTGTGGGCGTGCGTCCCGCATACCCTTTCTTGCTGGGCCATCGCCATCGCAGGATGCGCAGAAAACTGACGCTGCCCCGCATGTCCTTGGGCAGGGTGACGGTGATGTCGCCGTCGTTGGCGATGAAGCAGTGGCTGTATCCCGTGCCATCGGCATGATTAGCCATGGTCACCATATACCCTCTCTTGAGCGTGAAACTGTTGATGGCATTGTCGAAGTCGCCCAACCTGTCGTAGTAGGCATTCACCTCATACTGGCTGTTGGACTCCCCTTGCTGTGCTGTTTCCTTATACACCGTCAGCGGATGGCACATCAGGCCGTAGGGCAGCACGATGGTACCATGGCGGTAGGTCTCCACCCGGCAGTTGGTGCCGTCGGTGGCCTGTGCGCCATCGACGGAGATGAATTTCAGCCACGAGGCGGCCACCTCCGACGGACGTATGTTGGCAAAGACCACCGCCGCCCTGTCGTTTGTGATGTTGATGCGTGCCGACATCGCCGTCTGTCCCTCCCCTGCCGTGATGGTATAGTCGATGGCGGAGGAGAGCGTCATGTCGGTGGTGTGTTGCGCCACCGTCTGTGTGGTGTTCACCGCCGTCGACAGTGTAGAGCCATTGTAGGTCAAAGAGCGGGTGATGGCCATAGCGTTTTCAGATATGGCACATAAGATGATGACGAACAGCAATGTCGTTTTATGAATGTTTTTCATCTGAATTCAGTTTCTTTGGAAGTATGGCGCAAAAGTAAATAAAAAATTGATAATTCGCAAGTTGAAAGTATTTAAAGTAGTTAAGTCATATGATTCATTCGCTGGTTTTTATGCTTACGGGGCATTGTGTGAAGGGGAGAGTCGTATCCTGTTTCATTCCACGTCAATGATGTCGGACCAGCGGGTGGTGTAGTTGGGACTTTTGCGGTCGCGGCGGATGGCGGAGGCGAAATCCGACGCCTTGCCCTTGCCATCCTTTGCGGTGTATTGCTGCGAACCGAGGACAACGGTCTCGCGCCCATTGATTTTGTTGATGCGGTCGACTGCCTCGTCGAGGCGGCGCAGGCGCTTGTAGCGCTCCGAGTCGTAGTCGAGAAAACTTGTCTGCACCGCACTGTCGGGGGTGATGTCCATCACGATGACGCCTGCCCGCTTGTAGGCATAGCCCTGGCGGAACATCTTTTCGAGGCACGCCAGCGCGCAGGAGACAATGCTCACCGTGGCATTGGTGGGTGTGGGCAAGGTGAGTACATACGACATGCCATACTGCGGCAGGTCGTCGCGGAAATGGTTGGTGTCGATGAACACCTGGATGACCGTAGCCACGGAGTGCTGCCGCCGCAATTTCTCCGCACAGCGTGCCGCATAGTTGGCCACATGGGTGCGGATGTCTTCTATATTGGTGAGATTGTGTGGGAACGACCTCGAGGTGCAGATGCTTTTCTTCGTCACCATCTCCATATCGTCGAAGGGGATGCAGTCGATACCGTTGAGTTCGCGCCAGGTGCGCATACCCACGATATTGAAATACGACCTTACCCACGACTCGGCATGAGCAGCGAAATCGTAGGCGGTGCGCACATTGAGTGCAGCCAGTTTGCGCTCCCACCGACGGCCTATGCCCCACACGTCGCCTACGGGGAAGAGGCGCAGTGCCGTCTCACGCTTGTCGTCGTTGTCGATGAGACAGCAGTGATGGTAGCCCGGGTATTTCTTCGCAAACTTGCTTGCCACCTTCGCCAATGTCTTGGTGGGTGCGATGCCGATGCTCACCGGCATGCCCAGTCCGCGTCGAATCTGCTCATAAAGGTCCTCACCCCACTCCTTCAGGGCATCGCCCTCCATGTCGGGCAGCAGGCAGAATCCCTCGTCGATGCTGTAGCGGTGGAACTCGTGCGAGGCACGGCGCACGATGTTCATCAACCGGCGTGTCATATCGGCATACAGTTCGTAGTTGGAGGAGAAGGCATAGATAAGCTGCCCGGGAAAGAGGTCGGCGAGTTGGAAAAACGGTGTACCCTCCTTGATGCCCATGAGTTTCGCCTCGTTGCTGCGCGCGACGACACAGCCGTCGTTGTTCGACAGCACCACCACGGGCTTTCCCACCAAGTCAGGTCTGAAGGCCCGCTCACAACTGACGAAGCAGTTGTCTACATCAACGAGGGCGTACATCATTGTTTATTTTTAAGCTAGATGAAGGATGAAGGATGAAAGATGAAGGATTGATAGATTTGCGAATGATTACCAAACCATTAATGCCCCAAAAGCTAATCATATGTCTAAACTCCCAAACTCCTAAACTCCTAAACTCCAAAAATCATATGTCTAAACTCCTAAACTCCCAAACTCCTAAACTCCTCAAAAGAATCATATGTCTAAACTCCCAAACTCCTAAACTCCCAAACTCCTTCAACCTACTTCTTGTGCCAGTTTTTGATGGTGTATTGCACCACCCCCCAGATGGTGAGTTCATCATCGGCGGTGATTTTGATGACAGGGAATCTGTCGTTGGCAGGCACCAGGTTAATATATCCCTCATCGTAGTGCGTGTTGTCAAAGAACTTCACGGTGAAGCGGTTATCGTAGTATGCCACTACGACATCGCCGTTGCGGGGTGTAAGCGAGCGGTCGATGACAAGGATGTCGCCATCGCAGATGCCGGCTTCCATCATCGAGTCACCCCTCACCCTTCCGTAAAACGTAGTGTCGGGATGGCGTATCATATCTTTATTGAAGTCGAGCACCTCCACCTCGTAGGCCTCGGCCGGCGAGGGAAATCCCGCCTTGATGCCCGGGGCGTAGCTCAGTGCCAGTTGGGTGACAAACTCACTGCGAATGAACTCTACCTCATTTTCTTTCTTTTCCATCAGGGTCTGCTTGATGATTACTTTTTAAACTTCATTTGTTGTCTGCTCACGGAAACGGATGGTCTGCGTCTTCCAGTCCATGTCCTCGATGATGGCGATTGACTCCAGACGGTATCCCTCCTCACGCAGTTGGCGGCCGCCATTCTGCTGCCCTTTCTCTACGGCGACGCCGATGCCCATTCCGTCACTTGCTATTCTTTCCTCTAGAAAGTTCATTATCAGTTATAATTGCTTGGTTTGTCCATCGGATGTGGACAGTGTTTTTGGTTTCTGGGATACAAAAATAAGCAATTTTTCCCAATGATGATTACTTTCTTGCCGATTATTGAGTTTTTGGGAGTCTAGGAGTTTGGGAGTTTATTTTTCAATCTTCAGTCCTACATAGCTGTGGGCAGGCAACTGCACGTCGAAAACCGTCTGATTGTCCTTGTAGCCCACAAAGCGCCATCTCGTGTACACCACCTGGGCGGGCTGCAACTGCTCGTTGGTGAGGAGGTTGCGCAGTGACTTCACCTTGTCGTTGACGACCACGCGGAGGCTCACCGCCTGGTCGTTGAAATTCTCCACCACCATCGTCTTGTTGTCGTAGGGGAACATCGCCACTTTCGACGGTCCCTCGATATATGCGCCCACATCCTTGCTCATGGCACCGCGGATGATGTTGAGCGCAGGAGCGGGGAAGTCGTAGAGGTTGCCAAAGTCATCGGGGATGGTGAGCACGAAGAGGATACCCTTGGAGTAGGTGTCGCGCAGCAGGATGGGATATCCCGACACACCGCCCGTGAGCGGACGGCCGGCACTGACCACCTCCCATGCATCGTTGGTGAAATATTTCACCTGGGGGATGATGAACTCACGCTCCGACTTGCCTGCCATGCCGAAGTCGTTGACGATGGCCTTCAGGTCGCCGCAGTAGAGTTCCACCACATCGGCCAGTTGGTCCTTGATGACCTTGAGGAGTCCGGTCGTGATGATGACATCACCGCCCTTACGCAACTGACGTTTGATTTTCTCCACTATCTGCGGGTCTTTGGCGGCCTGCTCGGTGAGCAGGATTTGCTGCCGGTCGTCGAGCCACTGAGGGTGCATGTCCATGGGCAGACCTATCATGCCGAGGTAGTTCTGCAAGAAGTCCTCACCAGAGGAGTGGTAGGGCTTGTAGGATACGAGTCCTATGGGTTTGCCCAATTTCCCTATCAGTTGGTCGGTCTGGTGGAGCGTCACGTTGGCATAGCGCGCCATGGTGGTTGGCGTGATGGTCTTGCCGTCCTTGGCAAACGGAGCCACCATCTCGTCGTAGCGGAAACTGTTGCCGCCCACCGACTGCCATGGTGCCCTCTGGGAAGGCGTGATTTTCACCTCTGCCAACTGCAGATAGTTCCACAGGATAATCTCAGGCGTCTTCGACAGCATGGTGAGATGCAACTGTTCGGCATAGCGGTCCATGCTCATCTGTATGCCTCCGGCATCCACCCATCCCCCACGGTTGCGCCCGGGTGCGATATTCTCAAAATACTGCATGATGTTGTAGCTCAGGTAATTCTGCAGGTGCTGCGCCGAGGCGGGGTCGCGTGTCTCCGTACCGGTCCACAGTCCGTCGAAATAGGCTGGTTCCTCCTCGAGGTTGAAGCCCAGGCCATGGAAGTGGTCATACCAGTTGGGGTATTTGATGATGACCTTCACCTTGGGGTTGACTGCCTTGGCTGGGTTCACCACCAGTTCGCGCCCTGCGTCTGCCATGAGCCGGAGGCGGTATTCCGTCCAACTCTTGCTGCCTTTCGCGGCTATCTCGTCATCGTTTTTCAGGTCGATGAAGAAGAAGTCGTCGAGGATGAAGTCATCGAAGAACTTGGCGGTGAACTCCGAGATATGCTTCACCATCTGCCTCTCTTCCTCACGGGCATAGCTGTAGGTCTCGAAATCGGTGGGTTCGGAACGAGTGAACGTGATTCCTCCGCCCACCTCCAGTCCTTTGGACAGGAAGAATTTCTTCACCTTGACGAGTGTCTTCTCTGGTACGATGAAGGCATCACGATGCGTCTCCAAGTAGATTTTGTCGAGGTCCACCTGACTGCTTACCGTCTCCCAAGTGGATTTAAGGAATTTCTCATCTTCCATCCTTGCCACGTCCTGTGCGCGGATGTAGGTAGATACCTTGAAATTGTTGAATTTCCCTGCTTGGATGGATGTCGCCGCCATCAGCGCCAGAGCCATCATCATGATTGTTCTTTTCATATTTTTTTAAGTTAGGAGTTTAGACATATGATTCTTTTGGGGAGTTTAGGAGTCTAGGAGTCTAGGAGTTTAGACATATGATTCTTTTGAGGAGTTTAGGAGTCTAGGAGTCTAGGAGTCTAGACATATGATTTTTAGGAGTTTAGGAGTCTGGGAGTTTGGGAGTTTAGACACATGATTTTCTTATCATGGGATTGCAAATCCCTATTTTTAAGGCATCGGGATTGCAAATCCCGATGAACGGGTTACTAATGTGGTCCATCCTGAGGAAGCGGACTATCAATCCTTCATCCTTCATCTTTCATCCATTAGTCTTAAGAGTCCTGCACATCAGTTTGCGCCCGATTCGGGTCTTGCTGACTCGCCTGAACCATTTGTATTTCTGCGTATAGTCGCGGTCGGGTAGGGGAAACAGTCCCTTCTGGGTGAGTTCGGCAACACATTTTTCCAAGAACCGGCTGTTGTGGGTCAGTGTGATGACATTATACAGATAGTCCATCGTCAGTTGGTCGATGCGCCGCTGCATTGCCTCTCGCTCGGCGGGCGGGAGGGTATCGGTGCGCTCTGCCAATCTGTAGAGCACCCCTTTGGTGTCCTCCAGGCGTTTCTTCACCCATTCCTTGTCGTTCTTGCGGGTGATGGAATGGCCTCGGTCGCGATAGAAATATGCCCTTGCGTTGGTGGAGTACACCTTCTCGGCACGGAGGAAGAGTTCGGGAGTGAACTCCTCGTCCTCGTGCAGGATGCCGGATGTGAAGCGGAGGTTGACCAATGTCTTTTTCCTAAAGATGTAGCCGCAGGCAGATGCCCTCAGGTTGTTGTGCCGCATATACTCTGCGCCCTCCATGGGCCCCTCATATTCCACCGTCATATTGTGCTCCTCTTTGTCCGACAGGTGGAACGCCACGATGTCGGGGTCTTTCTGGCGCACGATGTCGAGGCATTGCTCATAGATGCTGCTGTTGAGCAGGTCGTCGCCGTCGACAAACTGGATGAATGTGCCGCGGCATGCCTCGATGCCAAGGTTGCGTGCCGCACTCAGTCCCTGATTGTGCTGCCGGATGTACAGGATGTCGTTCCATTTTTTCCTGAGTGCCTCTATGGGCGATTCCTCCGAACCGTCGTCGATGACGATAATCTCACGCTCCTCGGGGGTGAGTGAGAGGGCAAGGATGCTGTCGATGCAGGCATCGAGCAACTGCGGCGGCAGGTTGTAGTAGGTGACGATGAAACTGATCAGCGGCTGTTTCGTCTCGGTTGAAGGAGTCGGTGGATTTTGCATAGATTCTTGATTCCTAATAATTTGAGCATTCTGAGTTTGAAACGCATCTTGCGGTTGACGGGCAGATGCCTTCTGTCGGCCGACGAGAAGGAGGGCACAGGGATGATGGGTGCCTGTCTTGTGAATCGGTACACATCGAGTTGGATGTTGAGCACATGGCAGTAATACTCGGTGAGTCGGTTGGCGATGCCCAGGTCATGCAGTTGCTGCACGTGGGCATCGAGCAGGTCGGAGAGTCCCCTTCCGTCGGGCGACATGGTGATGCCGTCGGGGTTGCTGGCATAGACATACAGTCCCTCCTCGGTGGTGGCGACAAGGCGCGCGTGGCTGAGCAGGTGTGGCAGGGTGTGGGCATCCTCGTAGAGGCGGTTGGTGGGGTAACGTACCCCGTCGAAGAGGCGGCGCACGTAGATTTTGTTCCAGGCGTAGGTGTGGGCGTATGCCTTTCCATCCAACCAGTAGCGTCGCATGTCGTGATATTCCCGGGCGCCGAACTTAACGAGTGTCTGGTCGGGTCCGCCGTAGTGCCAGCAGATGGGGTATTCGAGGATGTCGTAGTCGGGGTGGGCGCTTAGGCGCGTCATCAATATCGACAGCGTGTTGTCGCCCAGGAAGTCATCGCTGTCGATGAAGGTGATGTACTCACCCTCCGCGATGTTGATGCCCGCGTTGCGGGCGGATGACAGTCCTCCGTTGCTCTTGTGGATGACATGGATGCGGCTGTCGCATGCTGCATACTCGTCGCAGATTGCACCCGACCGGTCGGGCGAGCCGTCGTCCACCAATATCATTTCATAGTCGGAGAATGACTGTCCGAGCACGCTGTCGATACAGCGCGCCAACGTGTTCTCCACACCATATACGGGGATGATGATGCTCAGTTTCATTCTTGTTGCAAAGATAGTGAAAGCCGAATGCAATGCAAAACAAAAAAGACATTTTTTTGATTTTGTATTGCTGAGGCGCCTCCTATCTTCGACGTTAGTCAAAGTCGTGAAAGCCGAATGCGGCGCCTCGGTGTTTCAACACAGAGAGACAGAGGTACAGAGTTTTTTGTTAAAAAAAAATACAACTATTTTGTCCAATTTCCCATACAATGTTTAGTACAACCTTGTGTTTAGTAAAAAAGTCAAGTCATGGAAAAGATTCATCTTATATTTGTTTGTGTCACATTACTATTACTATTACTATTACTATATGTCTTAGACATGATGGATTAGGGGTGAAACAAATTTTTCGTTGGTGAGGTTTTGGCCTCGCTACAAAATAAAATCCATGATTCCTCGTTTTTAAGAAGAAATCGTGGAAAAGACAGACAAGACAAAAGGCTATTCCCATATTCTGAAGTACACCGGACTGTTTGGCGGTGTACAGGGATTGAACATCTTGGTGGGCATCATCCGCAACAAGTTGGTGGCGGTGATTCTCGGCCCTTCAGGCATGGGACTAATCTCGCTGTTCAACTCCACCATCAACCTCCTCGCCAACTCCACCAACCTCGGCATCCCCATCAGTGCGGTGAAGAACATCTCCGAGGCCAACGCACGTGAAGACCGCGCCGCCTTGGAGCATCTCGTGGTGACGGTGCGCTCATGGTGTCTGCTCACGGCACTCGCAGGTGTCGCACTCTGTATCGCCCTCAGTTCGCTTCTCAGTTACTGGACCTTCGGTTGGGGCAACCACACCCTGCATTTCATCCTGCTGTCGCCCATCGTGGGTATGCTTGCCGTCACAGGAGGCGAGATGGCCATCCTCAAGGGGATGCGACGGTTGCGACCCCTCGCGCTCGTCTCGGTGTGGCATGTCGTGTTGGCATTGGTCATCACGGTGCCGCTCTACTATTTCTTTGGTGAGACCGCCATCGTACCCTCACTGGTTGTCATGGCTTTGGTACAGATGGTGCTCACGCTCAGTTTTTCCCTGCGCCTGTTTCCGCTGTGTTTCCGTGGCGGTCGGCGACAACTCCGTGAGGGGTCGGGCATGGTGAGGCTCGGCATCGCCTTCGTCATCGCCGGCATCCTTGGCAGCGGAGCGGAGTTCCTCATCCGGTCGTTCCTCAGTTACAGCGCCTCCTTGGAGACCGTCGGCCTCTACACGGCAGGTTATATGATGATTATGACCTACGCTGGGGTGGCGTTCTCATCTTTGGAGAGCGACTATTTCCCACGTCTGTCGGCAAGCAATAAGCATCTCACCACCACCAACACTGTGGTTAACCGACAGATAGAGGTGTCGCTGCTGCTTGTCTCGCCGCTCCTCGTTTTCTTCACCATCGCCATGCCCATTCTCCTGCCTATGCTCTACAGTGGGAAATTCTCGCCTGCCATCGGCATGATGCAGGTGATGGTCATCGCCATTTATTTCAGGGCCATCAAACTCCCAATGGCATACCTGCCATTGGCAAAAGGTGACTCCTATTCCTACCTGCTGCTCGAAGCCATCTATGACATCCTGCTTGTCGTGGCGGTGGTCTTCGCCTTCCGTTGGTGGGGACTGACAGGATGCGGTATCGCCATAACCGCCGTGGGTATCCTCGACTTCCTCATCATCCTCTTGTATACAGGGTGGCGCTATGGTTACCATATCTCAAAGCCTGTGCTTCTGTATGCCTCCATCCAACTGCCTTTCGGCATCCTTGCCTATCTCGTCACCTTCGTCCGCCAGCCTTGGGCATATTGGTCGGCCGGCATCTTAATCGGTCTTGTCAGTACGGCGGTGTCGCTGCATATCCTCCGTCAGAAAACCAACCTATGGGAGTCGCTGACGGCAAAAGTGAGAAGGAGGCTGAACCGTGGCTAAGGTGACTGTGCTGATGGCGTGCTGGAACGCCGCCGCGTATGTGGAGGAAGCCCTCGACTCCCTGCTTGCCCAAACGCTCCAAGACTTTCAGGCGGTGTGTGTCGACGATGCCTCTTCCGACAGCACGCCGGACATCCTCCGACGGTATGCGGCGAAAGACAACCGCATCGAAGTGGTGTCGCTCAGCGAGAACAAAGGACAGGCACATGCCCGCAATGTGGGACTCGCTCATGCCAAAGGGGAGTATGTATGTATGCTCGACAGCGACGACTGGTTGTCGCCTGACGCCCTGCAGCAGGCGGTCGCCGTTCTCGATACGCATCCCGATACCGACAGCGTGCTCTTCCAGGTGGAAGAGGTGTATGCTGACCATACGCGTCGTTATCCACTGCCCGATTTTGAGCGGATGACAGGGAAAGAGGCATTTGAGGCGAGTCTGACATGGACGCTCCACGGATTGTATATGGTCAGGGCAGACCTGCACAGGCAGTATCCCTATGATGAGACGACACGGGCATACAGTGATGACAACACCACGCGGATGCACTATCTGCGCTCGCGTGAGGTGAGGCAGTGCGGTGGCATCTACTACTACCGTCAGCATGAGGCGTCGGTGACGCACAACGTGAGCGTAAGGCGCTTTGACCATCTGCGTGCCAACGAGAGTATGCGGCGCCAGATGGAGGAGGCAGATGCCGACGACCGATTGCTCTCTGTCTACGAGCGCATGAGGTGGCTCAACCTCATCGACACTTATATGTTTTATTTCAATAACAGGAAGGTGCTATCTGCTGCCGACCGTGACTATGGTCTGTCAGAGATGCACCGTGTGTGGGGCGGCATCGAAACATGGCGCATCCCGCGCTCCCTCCGACTCAAACCTGGCTATATGCCCCTCCGCCCCATGTGGTGGCTCTTCCGACTGCAGGAGGAGATTTATTTTACTTTGAGGAGATATCTCACTCGGGCATAAGCCCGGAGAAGGCCGGAGAGCCCGGAGAGCCCGGAGAGCCCGGAAAACCCGGAAAACCCGGAAAATCCGGAATCACCGGAAAATCCGGAATCTCCGGAAAACCCGGAATCTCCAGAAAATCCGGAATCTCCGGAAAATCCAGACTCGCTCGGGAAAGAAAATAAAAAAATTTCTTTTTTATTTTGCTTTCCACTCGCTTATTCGTATCTTTGCACTATCTTTACTTTATTATCGGCTGAGAAACAGAGAAAGAAGATGACTCTAATCATTGTCGCAATCCTGCTACTGAGTTTTGTGCTCATCGCTACCGAGCATTTCACCAATGTCAACAAAGCGGCGGTGGCCATCTTTGCCGGTACGGTGGGGTGGGTGCTGTATATCTGTTACGGCACAGACTTCGTCATGCGGGAGCACCAGGGAGAGTATGTCGGTTTTCTCAATGGTGCCGTGGCGACGAGTACGGCGGTGAAACATTACATCGCACAGAATATCTTCCTCAAATATGTGGGAAAGGCAGCAGAGATAGTGCTCTTCCTCCTCTCCACCATGACCATCGTCGAAATCCTCAACAACAACGGATGCTTCGACTTCCTCACGCCGATGGTGAGAACACGCAACAGCCAACGGCTGCTGTGGACGCTGACGGCTGCCACTTTCTTCATCTCCGCCAACCTTGACAACCTCACCACCACATCGCTTATGCTGGTGGTGACACACAGTCTCGTGTCCGACAGAAAGGCACGGTTTGTCTATGGCAGTGCCGTGGTGCTGGCTGCCAATGCCGGCGGTGCCATGACGGTGATTGGCGACCCGGCGGGGGTGGTGCTGTGGAACATGGGGGCTGTGACAGCCACCAATTTCTCCATGTCGTTGCTCCTCCCATGTCTCGCAGCGTGGGCATTGCCCACATTCCTGCTCAGCAGGATGCTGCCCGAGAGGGTAAGCATCGCATGGAAGCCCATGCCGTTCAGGGGTGACGACACCAACCTCAACACATGGCAGCGCGCCCTCATGCTCTTCGTGGGCATCGGCGGTCTGTGGTTCATCCCTACCTTCCACAACATTACCAAACTCAGTCCGTTCCTCGGCGCATTGTGTGTGCTGTCGGTGCTGTGGATTGTTAATGAGATATTCAATCACCGTCTCTACAACCTCAACAAGATGACGGAGCGGCGTATGCCTCAGGCACTCCAGTATGGCGTGCTGCAGATGATACTCTACGTCATGGGACTGATGCTCGCCGTGGGCGTGGTGGAGGAGACTGGAGCCGTGAGGTGGTTGGCCGACCGCTGCGACGCCTATGTGCACAGCATCTGGGTGATGGGTGCTATTGCGGGTGTGGTGAGTTCGATGCTCGACAATTTCGCCACCGCGCTGAGCTTCTTCTCCCTGCATTCTGTGGAGGAAGTGCTTCCCACTGCCGATGCCTATCAGGCCGCCTTCACCACCAATGGCTACTACTGGAAGGTGGTGGCCTATTGCGCAGCCCTTGCCGGCAATGTGCTCGCCATCGGTTCGATGAGTGGGGTGGCGCTGCTCAAGATGGAGCGTATGCCGATGATGTGGTACATGAAGAACGTGGGCATCAAGGCACTCCTCGGATGGGCGCTGGGATTGGTCATCATGGTCTTCACCGCCATGTGGGCGTGAAAAATGGATGAAGGATGAAAGATGAAGGATGAGGGATGAAGGATGAAAGATGAAAGATGAAGGATGAAAGATGAAGGATGAAAGATGGGAAATTGCATTTATAAAGCCTCAAATATCAATAAAATAATAAATCTCAAACCTCAAAAATACAAAATACTATGGCAAAAATCAAGACGATAGGCGTATTGACTTCGGGCGGAGACGCACCGGGTATGAACGCAGCCATCCGTGCCGTCACCAGGGCAGGCATCTGCAATGGCTTTAAAATTATGGGTATCTACAGGGGGTATGACGGACTCATCAACGATGAGATACAGCCCTTCACCACTGAGAATGTCAGTGGCATCATCATGTCGGGTGGTACTATCCTCAAAACTGCCCGCAGTAAGGATTTCCAAACACCGGAGGGCAGGCAGAAAGCCTACGACAACATGGTGAAGCATGGCATCGACGCCCTCATTGTCATCGGTGGAAACGGTTCGCTGACCGGAGCCATGGAGTTCGCACGAGAATATGACGTATGCTGCATCGGACTGCCCGGCACCATCGACAATGACCTCTATGGCACTGACTCCACCATCGGCTACGACACGACGATGAACACCATCATGGACTGTGTCGACCGCATCCGCGACACTGCACAGAGCCACGAGCGCATCTTCTTCATCGAGGTGATGGGACGTGACGCAGGTTTCCTCGCCCAGAACAGTGCCATCGCCAGTGGTGCGGAGGCTGCCATCATCCCCGAGGAATCCGTGCATGTCGACCAACTCGCACGATTCATGGAGAGAGGTATCCGCAAGTCGAAGAAGAGTTGCATCGTCATCGTCTCGGAGAGTCCCAAGTGCGGCGCCCTCTACTATGCCGACCGTGTCAGGAAGGAGTTTCCTAATTTCGACGTGCGTGTGTCCATCCTCGGACACCTGCAGCGCGGCGGACGGCCCACTGCCCATGACCGCATCCTTGCCAGCCGCACCGGTGTGGGCGCCATCGAGGCCATCATTCAGGGACAGCGCAACGTCATGGTAGGCGTGCGCAACAATGAGGTGGTCTATGTGCCGCTTGTCGAGGCCATCCGCAGTGACAAGCCCTTCGACAAGAAGCTCATCAAGGTGCTGGATGAGCTGAGCATATAATTTTAGGAATCAGTAGGACTTGTCCGACCAGTCCGACCAGTCCGACCAGTCTGACCAGTCTGACTTGTCCGACTTGTCTGACTTGTCCGACTTCTGAGGCATCCTTATTGTTTACAGATTCAATTAAATATTGCCCAATAAAGAATTTTCCTCCCAATTAATTTGTGGAGAAAGAAAAATTTTGTTATTTTTGCGAATCACTTTGGAACTACATCTATTATTATAATATTATAAAGACATCATAAATTTAATATCTAAAATACAAGCTTATGTCACAACTTAACGGACGCATATCCCAGATCATTGGTCCGGTCATTGATGTCAGGTATGACACCAACGGACAAGATCCGGAGAAAGTGCTACCTAAAATTCATGATGCCCTCAAGATTGTGAGGCCCGACGGACGCGACCTTATTGTGGAGGTGCAGCAGCACATCGGTGAGGACACTGTAAGGTGTGTCGCCATGGACAATACTGACGGACTGAGGCGCGACCTCGAGGCCATCACTACCGGTTCCCCCATCCTGATGCCTGCGGGAGACCAAATCAAGGGGCGTATGCTCAATGTCATCGGACAGCCCATCGACGGTATGGCACAGCTCGACATGAAAGGCGCATATCCCATCCACAGAGAGGCTCCCAAGTTTGATGAGCTTTCCACCCAGAAGGAGATGCTCTCAACCGGCATCAAGGTCATCGACTTGCTCGAGCCGTACATGAAAGGTGGAAAAATCGGACTCTTCGGCGGTGCAGGTGTGGGTAAGACCGTGCTTATCATGGAGCTTATCAACAACATCGCTAAGGGGCACAACGGCTACTCGGTATTCGCCGGAGTGGGAGAGCGTACCCGTGAGGGCAACGACCTCATCCGCGAGATGATTGAGTCGGGTGTCGTGCGCTATGGTGAGAAATTCAAGAAGGCGATGGACGAAGGCAAATGGGATTTGTCGCTCGTCGACCCTGAGGAACTCAAGAAGAGCCAGGCCACACTGGTCTATGGACAGATGAACGAGCCCCCGGGGGCACGTGCCTCTGTGGCACTCTCCGGACTGACCGTGGCAGAGGAGTTCCGCGACAACGGAGGAAAGGACGGCGAGGCAGCCGACATCCTCTTCTTCATCGACAACATCTTCCGCTTCACACAGGCTGGTTCTGAGGTGTCCGCCCTGCTCGGACGTATGCCATCTGCCGTGGGCTACCAACCCACACTGGCATCTGAGATGGGTACCATGCAGGAGCGCATCACCTCCACAAAACGAGGTTCCATCACCTCGGTGCAGGCTGTCTATGTGCCTGCCGACGACCTCACCGACCCGGCACCTGCCACAACCTTCACCCACCTCGATGCCACCACCGAGTTGAGCCGTAAGATTACGGAGTTGGGCATCTATCCCGCCGTCGACCCCCTCGGCAGTACCTCACGTATCCTCGACCCGCTCATCGTGGGCAAGGAGCACTATGACTGCGCACAGCGCGTGAAGCAGATTCTCCAGCGCTACAAGGAGTTGCAGGACATCATCGCCATCCTCGGTATGGACGAGTTGTCAGACGAGGACAAGCTCACCGTCAACCGCGCCCGCCGCGTGCAGCGATTCCTCTCGCAGCCGTTCTCGGTGGCAGAGCAGTTCACAGGCGTCAAGGGTGTCATGGTATCTATCGAGGACACCATCAAGGGCTTCAACATGATTCTCGACGGAGAGGTGGACTACCTGCCAGAGCAGGCATTCCTCAATGTCGGCACCATCGAGGATGCCATTGAGAAGGGTAAGAAACTCCTTGAGCAGGCCAAGGGATAAGCAACGACAGTAGGACTAAGACAAGAAAGCTTTATGCTCAACCTCAGAATTGTCTCTCCCGAAAAAGTGGCCTACAACGGTGAGGCCGAGTCTGTTAAGGTGCCCGGCATCCTGGGCAGCTTCGAGATACTCAACAACCACGCTCCCATCATCTCCGCACTCCAGAAAGGAGTGGTGGAATACGTCAACAGTGAGGGCCGCCACCAACTCGACATCAACGGAGGCTTCGTGGAGGTGAAGAAAAACCAGGTGAGCCTCTGTGTAGAGGTGATATGAACCCGCTGGCCGTATTCGTCACCGTATTGGTGTTCACTCTCCTTACGGTGGGTTACGTCAAGGGCAAGCGCTTCGTCACGGAACATTCACCCGACAACCTCATCAAGTTCCATTTCATCATGGTGGCTGTGAGGTTCATCTTCGCCATCACGGCGGTGGGCATCTTCGCCCTGCTGTCACCCTCAAGGGAGGACACCGTGCATTTCGCGGCGTTAGTACTCGGTCTCTACCTGACGATGATTGTCGTCACGATAATATTTAAACATTAGAATGAAATGAAATACATCCGACAATTGCTTTGCCTCACATGGCTGCTGTGGGTGGCAGTGCCCGCCATGGCTGCAGAGGGAGAGGAGTCGAAACTGGATATCTCGCACATCGTGCTGGAGCATATCCAGGACTCCTATGAGTGGCATGTCACCGACATCGGCGGCAAACCCATCATCATCCATCTCCCCGTCATCGTCCATGGCACCACGGGATGGCATGTGTATTGCAGTTCTGCTTTCGAGCATCATGCCGATGCCAACGGCTATCGGCAGGGACCCGACAACTTCGTCATCGCCACAAAGGGCGACAATGAGGGGAAGATTGTGGAACTGGTGAACGGCGAGGAGAAGCGGCCTTTCGACATCTCTATCACCAAGACGGTGGCTACGATGTTCATCAGCGTCATTGTACTGCTGCTCTGCATCCTCCTTCCCGCCAGGTGGTACAGGCGCCACAAGGCGAGCGACGAGGCACCCGGCGGCTTCACCGGCTTCATCGAGATGCTGGTGATGTATGTGGTGGATGACATCATCAAACCGGGCGTTGGCAAGGGATATGAGAAATACTGTCCCTACCTGCTCACCTGCTTCTTCTTTATCTTCACCTGCAACATCATGGGACTCATCCCGTTCCCGCCGGGCGGAGGCAATGTCACCGGCAACATCGCCGTGACCTTCTTCCTCGCCCTCTGCACCTTTATCATCGTGCAGTTCAGCGGCAACAAGCATTATTGGAAAGACATCTTCTGGCCCGACGTGCCGATGGCGCTCAAGGCCTTCCCTCTCATCCCGGCGATAGAGTTTGTGGGCATCTTCACCAAGCCCTTCGCACTCATGATCCGTCTCTTCGCCAACATCATGGCTGGACACGCTATCGCCATCTCGCTGGTGTGCATCATCTTCCTCGTCTCCACCAAGGCATTGGGCGTCTTCCTCGGCATGAGTGCCGTGAGCATCATCATGAGTGTGTTTATGTCCACTCTCGAGGTGCTTGTCTGCTTCA
>JAGCXX010000168.1 GCA_017961115.1 Prevotella sp.
ATGATTTCCATCGGACGATGGAAATCTATTACCTCTACACCCGTCCCATTGAGGAGGCAAGGGCCGCAGGATACGACATGCCGCGCCTTGCCATGCTCGAGGCAGAACTCCGCTTTTTATCAGGACAGTCGGAGTAGGCTGACAGGTCCGACAAGTCCGACAAGTCCGACAAGTCTGACAAGTCCGACAAGTCCGACAAGTCCGACGAGTCCGACTGGTCCGACAAGATTATTTAAAAGAGAATGCCGACGATTTGCCGTTGGTATTCTGGAACTGTCCTTTGTACTCGCCATTGAGGTAGGTGCCCACCAGGTTGCCGGTCACGGTACCGTCAGGACGGCTCACGCGAAGCACCAGGCGGCCATTCGATGGGTCATAAGAGATGAGTTTCACGTCGCGTTGCTCTTTTTCTCCTACCCCCAGTTCCTTGCTGTTGGTGGTGTACATCAAAAAACCTGTGTCGTTGTCCATCGACAGGCGGGTGGCCCAACCACCCATCAGTCCTTCTACCACAAAACGCAGCGACTCGCCGACAGCCTCATGGCTGCCGTTGTTTTTGACATACTCGTCGTATTCGTTGCCAGTGGGGATAAAGGCAGCCATGAACTCCTCCTTGGTAAAGCCTTTGATGTTGAGGCGCTCTCCTGTCTCGCTCTCCATGCTCGAACCAAGTTTCTTTGTCTTCACCGTCACCGTCTCTCCCGCCTTCACATCGATACCCGGTACTTCCTCGGTAGCCATCTCACCGCCACCCCAATAGCCTTCTTTGTAGATGATATTCCACGCACTGCCTGGGATGTCCATCGATGAGGAGTTCTTCACATCGAACACTGCACCTTTGGAGGATACCCATTCGCCCTCGTAGTAGTCATCACCCCAAGTGCCGGTGTTGACAATGGAGAGGGCGGATTTCACCTTGTTGTTGAATGCCTCAAACAAATAATCGGCGAGTCCTTTGTCGGCCATGCGCTCCGATAGTTCGGCATCGGTCAGCCCATCTTTCCACTGTCCTGTTTTTTTTGCAAATGCCAGTTCGGCAGCGGGGTAGGCAAAGATGCCATGTGAGGATTGGATGACCAACTCTCCGTCGGCATTCTCACTCACCACCAAGTCAACCCCCTTGCTGAAGGTGAGGGTGGTCTGCTTCTGTGCCTCATCCTTAGTGATGACAACGCTGTCGGCGTTGTATGTCACAGCCAGTGAGTCGGCTTTTTCAGCATCGGGATACATCCGTGTGATGGTGGCACGGTCGCCGTTGGCGACGGCGGTGGCAAACTCTTCGGCAAATGCCTTGATTTTACTGTCGCCCGAACAGGAGACCATCAACAAGGCGACATAGCCAGCCATGCTGGCAAGAATCCAATTTTTCATTTGATAATTAAGTTAATTAAGTTAACTACTTAACCTGGGAATGGGGCTTTGCAATCCCGTGACAAGGCAATCATATGTCTAAACTCCTAAAAAAGATGAAGGATGAAAGATGAAGGATTGATTGATGGATGAAGGATGAAAGATGAAGGATGAAGGTTTGATGGTACGCTTCCTCAGGATGGACCACATTAGTAATCATACGTCTAAACTCCCAATCTCCCAGACTCCCAAACTACTAATCTCCCAAACTCTTAAACCTCTCAATCAGTTTTGAACTGTCCTGTGAATTCGATATGGCTTCGTTGGCGGGGCGTGACGCTGACCGAGGCGGAGCCACCATCGAACAAGGTGATGATATAGCGGTAGGAGTCCTCCGTGTCAACGGCATCGATGTAGATGATATGCCGTTTGCGGTGTGAACTATCCACGTAATAACCGGTGATGGGTGCCACAAAGCGCAGGCCTTTTCCACCGCCATAGGGAATGCTGTAGGCACGGCCGAAGAAAGGCAGGTCAGACTTCAGCGTGTCGCCATCCACCGTCACGCTATAGGGACTGGTGAGGTTGATGACTCCCACGGGTGCTTGCGGTTGGGCTCGCTCAATGTCGATGGTGAACTGGCGGTTGGCAAGGCCCTCCTCAATTTTTGCCTTCGTCAGGGCAAGTTGCTCGGCTTTTGCGGCCTTTGCTGCCTCCGATGTGGCACAGCTTGTCTGGAGCATGAGCATCATCAAGAATAGCATGGCGCAGCAACCTGCCAGATATATCCATTGCCGCTTTTTTCTCTTCATAATTGTTGGCTTTTCAGTATTGATGGTTGTTGTTGGCAAAAATAGCATTTTTTCCCTATGCAGGCAAATTATTTATGTGAAAAAAAAAGGAGGATATGGATTCGTCGTAAATAATTGTTTAATTTTGCAATTGAAAGCAACCCAATCTGATTTGACCCGAGAAGTTTGGTTCTTATGTTCATTAAAGCAGAAAACGGATGAAAAAAGCATGTCTTTATTTGGCCTTTATGCTTGTTTCTTTATATGTGGAAGGGAACTGTTTCAAAGCCGCTGGACACTTCCTGGGTGATGTCAACCTTGATGACAAGATTGACGTCACTGATGTCATGTGCATCGTTGATTATGTGCTCTCGAAGCAGCTTAGGGTGTTTGCTGCCTACAACGCAGATGTGAATGATGACGGCACAATCGATGTCACAGACGCTATGGTCATAGTGGATTATCTTCTTGGCAAACCAACGAGCACTGTCTCTGCATCCGACAATTTGTCTACAGATGAAGTGTATGTCAAGTCTTATTCCTCCGATTTCTAAGTATTTCGGCTTTCGCTATAGAAAGTGACTTGAAATCATTCAAATCGTAAGTATCTGATTTGAATTTGTTTCTTTTTAGTATGATTCTGTGTCATTTTATAAAATACTTTATTTTTCAGCGCCGACTTTGTCAGAAAAAGAATTATATTTGTATTCGAACTAACGATCAATAACTATTCAAAACTATTCCCCCTATGCGAAGCCGGGAGAAAATGCCTGTCGTCAACCAAGTGCAAAAGGATGTCTATTCTTTTGCCGCAGTTGCTTTTAAACGCATTCTCTGCCATTTGAAAAAGAACAATCTCTCTCTGAAACTTATCTTCAATAGTTTATATACATCTTATTTTGCGCGTGCCAGTGTATGCATGAGGCTTCTTTTGCCCTAAAGCAGGAGGAGCCTTATTTTTTGCACTCATCTCATCATGATAAATAATCAAGAAAGAACAAAGAACGACCTTTAACAAATTTACAAAATGAAAAGAAACCTATCTAGAAGAAAGCGATGTTGGCTGATGCTGACATTGCTGTTTGTATGCCTCTTCGGAGGCAGCAGTGGTTTGAAGGCATCGGTAAGCTTCGAACCCAACTGCTACATTGAACACCAGCCAACGGTGAGTGAGCCGTACATCGGAGTCCGTATGGTTTTCTACGATGCGGATGGTAACGACAGTTTTTTCACTCATCAAGGTGAAGACATTTGGGTATGGAGCTCTGCTGCCAATACCTACAAGAAATATGACGGTCCCGCTGTCTATGTCGATGATCATTTTGTTGGAGCACCCGATGACGAACTGGCATGGCCAGGTGGCGACAATACAGGTAACGGCACAGGTGCGAAAAACTACTGTGATAATGACAGTTGGGTGGGAAGTACCTATTCGAACACTTTTGATGGAATAACGTATCAATTGAAGTTCAGGGACCCATGGAAAATCAACAGCGACAGATATGCCATTCACATGCGTGTATATATCAGCAGAATGGCTGTCGGTTCCACCCACAAAGTAAGAATCCATGGTTTCTGGAAAATCAATAATGTTAAAACCTACGAAATCAACCATTCAATGACCACTGATGCTGTACCAAGTCCATGGGATGGTGAGACTCTTGAGGCAACTATGACCGACTACAATCATGTGTCGGTGAGTGGTTCGCTCAACAAGAACTATGGTTCCACGACAGTAGGTATCCTCCAGGCTGATGAAGGAAGTGTATCGAAAAACAAGGGCTACGTGGCTGCTGGAAGTTTGGCTTCTAAACAACCTTTCAATAAAGGACAAACTAAGTTCAGTGGGCTGACACATACGCACAACCGAAGTATCAATCAGCAGGCCAACGGCTCGACGGTTGCTTTAGAGTATATTGTGGGCGTGTCGGCCGACGATTTTTCGACCACCTTTTTCGAATGGTTCAATGTCAATGTTCCAGGTTTCGTCAAACCTTACAATGTAGGTGTGGATGAAAAGATGTGGGATAAGGCACTTGATGTCAAATGGAGTGCTGATGAAGCCGACAGTCGCAGCAAAGAGGGAACATGGAGCGTATACCGGGATGGTGAGTTGTTGGCCAACAACTTGAGCTACGATAATCAACACTATCTCGACGACAAGGTGAATTATGACACCAATTACGAATACATGGTGAAATTCGTTCCCAAGAATACCCCTGAGGGCGTTGATGTGAATTCTCTTACCGCATCAGTAAAACAAATGGTGTTGAAACGCAAATGGACCATCAGTTCTTTTGATATCAGTCTCATCGATGATGATTCACATATCAGCTTGTCGTGGGTGCATGATCCTATTAAGGATGCCTCGGGCACGAACACCTACAAGCTCACATTGTACAGGTCGGACGATGGAGGCCAGTGGGAATCTATCAAGGAGTTCTCCATCAACAGCAGCTCCACTGCCACTGGCAGTTATGTGGACAATAGCGGACTTGTATCCGAACATTCCTACAAATACATGTTGGTGGTCAATGTGCTGGGAAAGGACTACAGCAAGGAGTCGACATCTGTCAAATTAGGCGGGTCGAAGCTGACGGGTTTCACGGCTACACGAGGAACCTACAGCAACATGGTGCAGTTGACATGGACAGTCAAGCAGGTGGGTGAAAAAGAAACGAAATTCGTTGTCTTCCGCCGTCCATTTGGTTTCATACAAGAAAAGGAATGGACGAAAATCTACTCCACTTCGGGAACAGGAACCACCTACAGTTATGATGACAACAAGGCCCTTCCCGGAACTTACAACGAATACATGGTGTCTATCATGGGGGTAGATTCAATTCATAACGAGATAGTATCAACATCATTGACTACTGATGGCTTCACCTACTCCTCCGGCGTGGTGAGCGGACGCATCACTTATGGTACAGGTACCGCCGTAGATAGTGTCAAGGTGGTGCTGAAACAGCAGAATGGCGACGGCGACATCACAGCGGCAGGCATGAACTCGCTGCAATTTGTCAGCGAAGAGACGCTATTCCAATATAAAACAGATACCACAGAGATTCATAACCTTTACCGAGGCGACTTCTCTGTACAAATGTGGGTGCGTCCTGACTATTCGAAGATGTCAACCACCAACACCAACTATTTCCTCTTCGATACCTATAATATTCTTAGCATATACCTTAAATGCAAAGGCGACAGCACCTACGAGGTAATCCCATGGTTGGATGGATATAGGAATTCTGGCATCCATATTCCCGCTGACAAATGGAGCCACATCACAGTCTCCTATTCACGTGGGAACAGTCTTCTCAGGACAGTGGTGACCTTGCCTGATGGAACGACAAAGACGGTCACTAAAGAAAAAGTAGTTTCTCCGTGGACAGAAAAAGCCTTGAGTGCTACTGACTTCAGGCTTGGCGTTGGCACCAATGGTTATTTCGGTTACTTGGACGAGTTCCGCTTCTTCACCAAGGCATTGACCGACGGAGAAATCGAGCGCAACTACAACCACCCGCTCTCTGGCAGTGAGGAAGGCCTCGCCATCTATTATCCCTTCGATGAAGGACTGGAGATGCAGACCATTGCCTACGACTATTCCAAGACCAATGGCATCGCCAATGGCCGCCATGCAACATCCAAGGTGACAGCCTATAGCAGTCAGAATATTCCCAACGAGAACCAGCTGTGCCTGATGAACTACACCGATACATTAGGCAACTACACCGTGCGCGGCATCCCGTTTGTGGGCGAAGGCACTGCCTACAGCATCATCCCAAGCAAAGGCATCCATGAGTTCTCGCCCTCGGCAAAGACCTGCTTCATCAGCGCGCAGTCACTTGTCCACAGCGGCATAGATTTCGAGGACATCTCATCATTCCCTGTCAGCGGTCAGATTCTCTATGCCGGCACTGACTACCCGGTAGAGGGCGTCAGCCTCTATGTCGACGGCATTGTCTGTTCAAAAAATGGTGATGTGATACAGACCAATAAGGAAGGAAAATTCACCATCAGCGTTCCCATCGGCGACCATTTCATCACCGTGGCGAAAAACGGACATGTTTTTGCCAACAATGGGCGTTATCCCGCTGACCCTAACGCAACAGGCCTGCGTAAGACCTTCAACAAGGCCATTCCTGATTTGGAGTTCACAGATGAGACATTGGTGAACTTCTCCGGTCGTGTTGTGGGAGGCGACATAGAGAACAGCTATCCCGTGGGCTTCCGAAAGAGCGAGAACAATATCGGTGTCGCCGAACTTATCCTTTCGCCTACCAACGATATTTATCGTCTCAATGTCAAGAAGCAAAAGGAAGGGACCACCGTAGCATACAAGAACAATCCCGACAGAATAGAGGTTGTATCTGACACCACGAGCATCAATAGCGAGTCGTGGCGTACGGGTGGTGCCACTGAGGCCGAGTGCAAGAGTATTGTCATCCACACCGACCCAGAAACCGGTGAGTTCTCAGCCATGGTGCCGCCGCTTTCTTATAACATTGGAAGCATCAAGGTGGTGAAGACAGGAAAGGAGGTAGGCGAACCGTCATACATTGACCTTACCAACACGCTCATCACCTACACGGACTCTTTGGAGAACGAACAAGGCTGGAAATATTACACTTATAGCCAGAAACTCTGCCATGCTTACCACAATGAGCCGTCGTTCACTGTCACACAGGTAGGGCACAACGATGGCGCATTCGGTATCGACAAATGTGAGGTTACAGATGCCGAAGGCACCATCACTGTCGATGATATCTACAGTGTCGACAACGCCAATGGCGAGGTGACCTATAAATATTTTGATGCGGCGATATTCATTCAGGACGATTCGTATGCCTTCGAGATGAAAGGTTTCGAAGAATATGTGAACTATGACGGCGACCAGCCCGTCTCCTCACTTGTACCGCTGAAAGATGTGGTTGTTACCATCAACAATGCCTTGTCGGCTTCACAGAAAGTCTATATCGAAGGCAATGAAGACGGTGCCGCCCCAGGCAGTGTCTACCAAATGAGCAGCAACCAGTTGCGGCTTGACAGCCTTGGCTATGCATACTACAAATGGAAGGCGGGCTTCCCGAACATTGTAAAGCCTTATTGGCGCACCATTTCTATAGATTATGAGGTTGGTGGTCGCACATATCACTGGAATGGCGGTCCGCTCAATGGTATTATCCTTGGAGCACTTCCTACTGGCAACAACTTTGTTACGGCAGGTCCTGACCTGCTCGACATGATTCTGCGCGATCCCCCGGGCACAGGCTCAAAGGCTGAGTGGAGCACTGGCACTGTGGTTTCTGAAGCACATTCCCGTGGTGGTGTCTGGAGCAGTGAGACACATGTCCAGACTACCTCTAAACTCGGTGTTTCAACTCAAATAGTCAAGGGCATTGGTGTGGCAGAAGTTTCGGATTTGCAGACTGTATTTGATTTGAAAGTAGGCACCCAGGTGAACTGTGAAGGTGAGGACGCCAGTACATGGAGCCGAAGCGTGACCACAACGCGAGCCATCAGCACCTCTGAAGACCCCGACTTCGTGGGAGCTGACGGCGATGTGTTCATTGGGTCTTCAACCAACATCATATTCGGTCTGGCACGCAACGTCGGCTTTGTACGTGCAGATGATGACGATGGTGTGGATTTGACTCTGCATGATGCAGTGACGACAGGTCTGGACTTTGAGACGGAATTTGCCTATACCCAGAGCTATATCGAGAACACGCTGATTCCGAATCTTGAGCTGATGCGAAACAGCAAACTCGAGACCGTCAGTTCAATAGAAGGTCACAAGAACACAGGCAAGAGACCCATCTATCTGACCACACTCTCTCCTGATGATGAGAAATATGGTTCAAGCAACCATGACAAGGAAGTATGGGGCAGTAGGGCAACTAAAACCCCCAGCGGCGATGGACCTTCCTACAAGATGATTATCCCCGATGGTTCGAAAGAGAACTATCAAGACAGTGTGGAATGGTGCAACAACCAGATAAAAATCTGGCAAGGCCATTTAGCATTCAATGAACGTGAGAAGGCACAAGCTTACGACCTAAGAGACTCAAAGGATTTCAATGCAACCAACAACTCGTTTGACGGTGGCGCATCGATTACTTACTCGATTGAAACTCAAACCGGAAAAGGTTCTACCTATGAGTGTACGGTGACAGATATCGTCACTCTCGGCTTTGAGTCGGGCTGTGCCATCAATAAAAATGGTGTCATGTGGGATGTTGCCACAGAAACAGGAGGTGGTGAACATTTCCAAGACCAGGTAGACACAACGAAAGTGGTCAGCTACAGCTATACATTGGCAGAAGAGGGCATCGATGCCCTGACGGTGGATGTCTATGAATATGGTAAATATGGTCCCATCTTCCGCACCCGTGGCGGACAGACCAGCAATCCCTATGAGGGTAAGGTGGTGACGAAGTACTACCAGCCAGGAACCACCATCATGGAGGCCACGATGCAGATAGAGGTGCCTGATATCGACGTGGTGGAGAACACTGTCAGTGATATACCCGTCGGTGCGGCTGCCAACTATACGCTTCAACTGAAAAACCAATCAGAGATTGGTGCAGACGTGGCATACAAACTGTTTGTCCTCGACGAAACCAACCCCTATGGTGCAGAACTCAGTATTGACGGAAAGGTGCTCACTGATGGACGACTCATCAAGGTGCCTGGAAACCAGATGCTGACCAAGACTCTGCAGTTGAGGCAGACCAACCCCAGCATTCTCAATTATGATGGTATCGATGATGATTTGCATAAGGACAGCGAGCTCTATAAACGAGGCATCGGCATTGTCTTCGCCTCAAGTTCACAGCCAGAGGATATCGCCGACACCATTTTCATCAAGGCTTACTTCGTGCCGTCATCATCTCCAGTGGAACTCGCCCTGTCGAAGACGACAATCAACACCAATACGAAAACAGACCTCAACCTGACATTCTCTGGTTTTGACCGCAACTTCCATAACCTTAAAGCCTTCCGCTTGCAGTACAAGAAACAGGGAAGTACTGATTGGACGTTGCTGAAAGAATATGTGCTCAACGAAACGGATGTCACTCAGAACAGCGAGCTGTTGCCACGAAGTGGTGCCAATGTCAGTTATCAACAGGACATTGGTGACTTCACCGATGGCAACTATTTGTTCCGTTGTGTCTCGGTAAGTACCTATGGCACAGGCGAGGTTTATCGTTACAGCGATGAAATTGCTCTGGTAAAGGACATGCAGCGCCCGCGTCCGCTCGGTCTGCCTGAACCGACCGACGGAGTGCTCGACATCGGCGACGAACTGAGCGTAACCTTCAACGAGCCATTCCTGAGAGGTCAGCTCAATCCGCTGAAGAATTTCTTCATTACTGGCGTACTCAATGGTGCAGAGGTCTCCCATGAGACGGCATTCAGCACCAATGGAGGAAATCAGCAATCCCCGTCGGCAAAGACCGAGGCAGGCATCAACCTGTCAGGCAAGGATTTCTCCTTCGATGCATGGGTTCATATCAATGGTGCCGGCACCCTCCTCAGCCATGGACAGGGTGTCAACAAAATGAATGTCGGCACCGACACCAATGGCAAACTTGTGGTGACCATTGGCGACAAGACCTTTACATCTGCAAAGAGCGTGCCTACGGACAAATGGGTATTCCTTACCCTCAACATGAAGGCCGAAGGCAAATTGAATGCTTACGTGGCTGATGAGAAAGGCGAAACCCTGCTCTTCAACGAGGAAGCCACCGACGCCTATGAGGGCAACGGTCCGCTGAGCATAGGTTGTGGCATCAATGCAGCCATCCACGAATTGCTGCTATGGGACGAGGCACACGACATGACAGTCGCGTTGAACAACCGCTCGAAGACGAAGAGTCCGTCGACCCGTCATCTCATCGGCTATTGGAAGATGGACGAAGGCGAAGGCACATCCATCCGCGACTATGCCCGCAACCGTCACATGACCATGCCCAAAGAGACCTGGTACATCAACAATGTGAACAATGCGGTGAGCATCGACGGCAACCACTACGTCAGTATCAACACCTCCATGCTGCCTATCACCACGGCCGATGACTATGCTGTGGAACTGTGGATGCGCGGCAGCGAGCAGTCGGGCGAGGCCCAACT
The DNA here is from genome assembly GCA_017961115.1 of Prevotella sp. GTDB lineage: Bacteria > Bacteroidota > Bacteroidia > Bacteroidales > Bacteroidaceae > Prevotella. The sequence continues at coordinate 10,281 of JAGCXX010000168.1, forward strand.
GCTGCAAATGGGTGAGGTCGCCCTGTGGCTGACATCCGACGGCACGCTGCAACTCACCGGCAAGAATGCCTATAGTCCAGCAGAATCCACAACGATTGCCACCAGCAGTGGCAAACTGACAGATAATGTCTGGCACCATGTGGCACTCAACGTGCTGCGTCAGGGAGCCGCTGCTGTCTATGTGGATGGCAAACGGGTCCTCACTACTAATGCCGCCAATGTGGGCAGCATCAACAGCAGCAACATGTTGCTCGGCGCACGCCGCTCTGTGACCACTGTCACCAACACTTCGCCCGATGACCCATCTGTGACATATACCTCCGAGACCCATCAATACGACCGTCCGTTCAAGGGCGAGGTTGACGAGGTTCGTGTTTGGAGCGCTACTATGAACGGCGACCTGCTTGCCAAGAACCGTAAGATACGATTCACAGGTAGTGAACCCGGATTGGTGGCCTACTATCCGTTCGAGACCAAGGAACTCGACGATAACAATCAGGTGGTCGTCATCCCTACTGACAAGGACCTCTGTGGCAGTGGTTTAACAGCACAGCTTGTCAGTCCCAATTCTCAAACTCAAACTTCAAAACTCATTTTTGTAGACGAGGCTCCGACCCTTCGCACAAAACCCACAGAGACAAATGTCAGTTTCTCCTATGTGGCATCAGATACGAAGATTGTGATAGAAATTGACGAGGAACCCGCCACCATCGATGGCTGCACATTGAATTTCAATGTCCATGACATCCCTGACGAAAACGGCAACTATTCCGAGAACACCTTCTGGACAGCCTTCGTCAACCAGAACGAACTGGAGTGGAGCGAAGATGTGCTGAGCTTGGAGAAAGAGGTGAAGACAGAGGAAAGCATCACCGCCACCATCATCAACAAGGGTGGACAGCAGCAGATGTGGACGCTCAGCGGTCTGCCCTCTTGGCTGACGGCAAGCTCCGAGTATGGCACTACGAATCCGAGAAGCGAGACTGAAATCACCTTCACGGTGAGTGAGGCAACGCCGATTGGCAAGTATGAGGAAACTGTCTATCTGAAGGGCAACAACGGCATTGAGACACCGCTCACGCTCAACATCCACGTGACGGGCGACGTGCCTTTGTGGTCGGTGAATCCGAAGGACTTCGAGAACTCGATGAACGTCATCGGACGAGTGGAGTTGAAGGGTATTCCCATGGATGATGAGGACGACATCGTGGCAGCCTTCATTGGCGAGGAGTGCCGAGGCGTGGCACATCCCATGTATATGGCACGCTACGACGGTAGTTTTGTCACCATGGACATCTATGGCAACGACGAACTCAACCAAGAGGTGACATTCCGCGCCTACGATGCCTCAACAGGCACCATCTATCCGGTTCTCACTCCCGACCGCGACATCACGTTTGTACCGCTGGCCCTGGTGGGCAAGTACGACAACCCAGTGGTGTTTACCGTTGAAGACCTGATTGAACAGCAAACCGAGTTGAAGGCAGGTTGGAACTGGCTGTCACTCTATGTCGTCACCGACAACATGACCGTGCCTGGCATCTTCGAGAAGATTGCAGACAACGTGCTGAATGTCAAGAGCCAGAATGACGGTTGGCTGACGAACGAGGAAGGCAGTTGGGGCGGCAACTTAGGCACGCTTTACAACGAGCAGATGTATGCCGTGCAACTTGACGCCAACCGCACCCTTCGCATCGTGGGTAAGCCTGTCGACCCCAATAAGACCCCAATAACTGTTGGTGCTGGTTGGAACTGGATAGGCTACTACGGCCGTCAGGTGTCATCCGTGAGCAATGCCCTTGCTGGCCTGCAACCTGAGGACAGCGACATTTTGAAGGGACAGAGCGGAGTGACCTACTTCGACATCTATGAGTGGGCTGGAACACTCAACATGATGGAACCTGGCATCGGTTACATGCTGAAGAGCGTCTCCGACGAGGACCGGCAGTTCAGTTATCCCACTTCTGCCTTCTCAGGTCCAAGTTTGGTGATGAAACGTGCCAAAGCCGCACCAGCAGCTGAGGAGTTCACTGCCTTCAATCCAGTCAACTTCCGCAACTATGCCAACAATGCCATCATGGCTGTCAGGGTCGTGGCTGGCGACAGAGCATTGGGTCATGTGGAACTGGGCGTGTTTGTAGATGAGGAATGCCGTACGGCAGCCATCACCAACGATGAAGGCATAGCCTTCCTCACCATCCCCGGAGACGATGAGGCAACGCTCACCTTCAAGGTGGCTGTTGGCAACCATATTGTCGAAGCAGAAACGACAATCCACTTCGAGGTGGATGGTGTCTATGGTTCACCAAAACATCCGATAGTCATCGACCTGAGTGAGCTGACCGGCATCTGGGAGATTCTTGGCGACAGCAGGAATGCATCGGTGTATGACCTGCAAGGCCGCAAGATTCGTCTGGACGACAACAGCCAGAGGTTGTCTAAGGGTGTCTATATCATCAACGGACAAAAGAAAGCTGTGAAATGAGAATAAGCAATCGTATCTATGGCCTGCTGGCACTCCTCATCATGGGGAGTGCCAGTATCCAGGGCCAAACAACCGACCCTTTCCCTGATGTTCCCTACCGCCAGTACTTCGGCAATATGCAGTTGTCTGCCAAAGCGGTTTTGAATGAGCAGGTGCTTACCGAGGACGTCGTTATTGCCATCTACTGCGGCGACCAGATACGCGGCAAGGGCAGTCCGGATAACCCCGATTATCCTGGAGTGGCATACCTCACAGTGTATGGTGACATGTCTGAGGAACAGCTTCATTGCAAGGTGGCTGTCAAGGGAAAAGTCATCGAGGTAGACCAGGGCGACCTCAGTTATGCATACAACAAGGTGATGTGCTCACCTTCCGATCCGTATGTCATCAACCTGCCCGTGCCAGTGGTCACCAAACCGAGCAGCGAAGGTTGGGCTACCACGAGCCTGCCCTACAACGCAGCGGTGCCCGAAGGTGTCACCGTATGGAACGTAGTAGGTATGGGCAACGGCCAACTCAAGATGAAGCAGGCTAAAGGAAGCATTTTGGGAGCCAACACACCAGTGTTGCTGCAGAGCAAGGGAATAGACAGCTATGAGTGGCTGTCGCGGGTGGCTGATGGCGATGTCGACACTCCTGGCAACATCTTCGAGGGAACCACTGAACCTTTGAAGGTTGATGCTAACAGTGTGATGACACTTGGACACTCTCTCGAGGATGGCAAAATAGGCTTCTGGCTATATACAGGTACCACTATCCCTGCCAACCGTGCCTACATCGCTGATTTTCCTGCCGGTGCGAGTGGCTTCGCCATCTTTGATGATGAAGCCACGTCAGTCAATGCTATTGCATCAGCATCTCAGCAAAGCGGACCGGTTTTCGACGTGCTGGGCCGCAAGGTAAATGGCAAGGGAACTATGTGGAAAAAGAATGAAAAAGGACAAATCATCATCATCAGATAGAACTATGAGAAAGACGTATATCAAGCCACTCATAGAAGTGCAACCATCCTGCATGCAAGAGGGACTGATGTTGCCAGCCTCGAAAGAGAAACATACCGACGAGGCATTGTCAATAGGATTCAATGGCGATGATTGGGAGGACGAAGAGTCCGGTTGGACCCAAACCCATTGGGATCAAATGAGAGATGTCTGGGAGTAAAAGCAAATAGGTCTTAACTGAGACTGAAAAAATACTTCATAAGAAAATTCGTGAACGATTCATGCACGTTTGTGAAAAGCAATACATGGCATGAATGATTCACGAATTTTCTTTTTCCTTTTTGCCCGTCAGCCTGCTACGATGTCGAAGGCTTCGGTCATGTAGATGCCCAACTTGAGGGAGTAGTCGAAATCGCCGACTTGGTTCCATGGGGCATTGTAATAGTGAATCTCTTTCACCACCATGTCGTTTTTATCAAAATATTTTTTGGAGATGATACGGTAGGTGAGCAGGGGTTGGTCAAACTCGTAAAGCACCTCAGCCCTTACGGGTTTGCCATATACACCATCGTGCTTTGCTTCTTTCTTGCAGGCCTTTTTGTTCTTGTAGTCATAGCGCACCCACATCAAATAACTCTTAGGCATGCGGTCGACACAGTCGCTGGCATTCACCACCATGGTCTCATCTTCCACCACCATCTTAAAGGTTTTTACTTGTGCGGATGCACTTGTGCACAGCAACAGCATCCAAAAAAGAGAAAAAACAATTCTTTTCATAAACAGTTATATTTTGGTTTGTGCAAAATTACTACTTTATTTGGATTTACCCAAGAATGACAG
>JAGCXX010000169.1 GCA_017961115.1 Prevotella sp.
ACAACAATGGCATGATTGGCGGACATGCCCAACGGGTGCCGGGTGCCGCTGGTGCCACACAGGCCATTCCCCGACTCGGCATCCCCTCCACCGTCCTCACTGACGGTCCTGCTGGTGTGAGAATCAGTCCTAGACGTGACAATGACACCAACACCTACTTCTGTACGGGTTTCCCTGTAGGCACTGCGCTTGCCTGCACCTGGAACACGCAACTCATTGAGGAGGTGGGAAAGTGCATTGGCAACGAGGTGCTGGAATATGGTTGCGACGTGTTGCTTGCTCCCGGTATGAACATCCACCGTTCACCTCTCTGTGGTCGTAACTTCGAGTATTATTCTGAAGACCCGCTTGTAACGGGTAAAACTGCCGCCGCCTATGTGCGGGGTGTACAAAGTCAGGGTGTGGGAACCTCTGTCAAACACTTCGCTGCCAACTCTCAGGAGACCAACCGAATGGGTGTAGACGAGGTGATTTCACAACGTGCCCTCCGCGAGATTTACCTGAAGGGGTTTGAAATTGCCGTGCGCGAGTCGGCTCCCTGGACCGTGATGTCGTCCTATAACCGTCTTAATGGTCCTTTCACCCAGGAGAATCGTGAGTTGCTCACCACCATCCTGCGCGACGAATGGGGCTTCAACGGCATTGTCATGACCGACTGGACCGGTCTGCGCAACACGGCTGCCCAGATTCAGGCAGGCAATGACCTGATGGAGCCTGGCAACGACTCACAAATCAAAGACATCATAGAAAAGGTGAAAAGCGGCGCCTTGAAAGAAGCCGACCTTGACATCTGCGTGAAGCGCATCCTGGAGTATATCGTCAAAACCCCCGCCTTCCGTGCCTACAAATACTCCAACAAGCCCGACCTGAAAGCCCATGCCGACGTGACACGCCGCAGCGCTACTGAGGGTATGGTGCTGCTTAAGAATGAGGGACAGGCATTGCCGATGGACGGCACGAAGACCATCTCTGTCTTCGGCGTCACATCATACGACTTCATTGCCGGCGGTACTGGTTCTGGCGATGTGAACAAAGCCTACACCATCGACCTGATGCAGGGACTCACCGCAGCAGGATTGAAAGTGAATCCCAAACTCGCCGACCTTTACAAGAGTTACCAGAACTATCAACATAGCCTGACTGCTGCCGGTCCTGCACGTGGCGGCTGGTTCTGGGGCAAGGCCGTTCTTCCGGAGATGGCCGTCAGCCGTCCCATCATCAACGCACAAGCGCAGGAGTCTGACCTCGCCATCATCACCTTAGGCCGTCAGGCCGGTGAGGGTTCCGACCGTCAGGAAGATGGCGACTTCACCCTTAAAGACGTAGAGCGCCAACTCATCACCGATGTATGCAATGCTTTCCATTTGGCCAACAAACCCGTGATTGTAGTGCTCAACATGGGCAATGTCATTGAGACAGCCTCCTGGAAGTCGATGCCCGATGCCATCCTCCTTGCATGGCAGCCAGGACAAGAGGGCGGCTATTCTGTGGCCGATGTGCTGACAGGCAAGGCATATCCTTCTGGAAAGCTCACCATGACATGGCCCAACAACCTCATCGACCTGCCATCCAGTGCCAATTTCCCCAACGTACGTCCTACGACAACTGGTCGCAGACGTGGAAACGAAAAGGTGGAATTTCAAGATTACACCAAACACGTGGAAGGCATCAACGTGGGCTATCGTTACTTCACCACCTCCAACAAGTCTGTTTCCTATCCCTTCGGATTCGGTCTGAGCTACACCACCTTCTCCTACAGCAAGCCCGTGGTCAAGGCAACCAAGGATGGTCTCACAGCCTCCATCACCGTCACCAACACAGGCAAGCGGGCAGGCAAAGAGGTTGTAGAACTCTATGTCAGCGCTCCCGCTGGCGGTCTGGAGAAACCCGCATGCGAACTGAAGGCCTTTGCCAAGACACGTGAGCTCCAGCCCAACCAGAGTGAGACACTCACCATGAAGGTCTCGCTCTACGACTTGGCTTCCTATAATGAGGCCACACAGGCTTGGGAGACCGCCCCTGGCAAGTACACAATCGGTTTCGGAGCCAACGTGGAGGACATCCGTGCCACAGCACCATACAATCTCTCCAAGCAATACACGGTGAAGTGTCACGACGTGATGAAACCCAATATGTAGACCTTTTCATTCAACAAGAAAAAATTGGCGTATGGCCCTGAAGCCATACGCCAATTGATATCACTACTGAAAAGCCACCTGTTAAGCAAACGGATTCTCCGTGGGATAATAGTTGCCCTTGGGGAAATTGTAGTCTATCTCCTCGACGGGGATGCCCATATATTTCAGCACCTCCCATAGATATTTTCCAGCATGCTCAAACATCACTGCGGCATGGTGAGGATAGTGCTTCTCGATGAGCACATGACGGTAGAAACGGCTCATGTTCTTGATGCCAAATGTACCGATAGAACCAAACGAGCGGGTGGGCACCGGCAGAATCTCTCCTTGTGCGATATAGGCGCGGAGCTTGGTGTCGGCGGTTGATTGCAGACGGTATACGGTAGCCTTGCCAGGTTTCAGGTCACCCTCCAACGTGCCGTTGGTCACCTCCACCGGCAGGGCGCGGGCCATGATGCGCTGGAAGCACATTTGGCAGCTGCATACCTTGGAGGAAGCGGTGTTGCCACAGTGGAAGCCCATGAAAATCTCCTTCTCGGTATAGCAGTCGCACTCAAACTTCTTGCCCTTGATGCTCTCCTCAAACATATCCTTAGGCACGGAGTTGTTGATGTCGAGCAAGGTGACAGCATCCTGGGTGATGCAGGTACCGATATACTCAGACAGGGCACCATATATGTCCACCTCACAAGCCACGGGGATGCCACGACCCGTCAGACGGCTGTTCACATAACAAGGAACGAAACCAAACATCGTCTGGAATGCAGGCCAGCACTTGTTGGCCATGGCTACAAACTGGCGAGAACCCTTGTGGCCCTCAATCCAATCCAACAATGTCAACTCATACTGGGCAAGTTTCGGCAGCACAGATGGAATCTTGTTGCCTGTTCCCAATTCGGCTGCCATATCCTTCACCACATCGTCGATGCGTGGGTCGCCCTGATGTTTCTGGAATGCCTCGAGCAAGTCGAGCTCTGAGTTCTCCTCGATTTCAACGTCGAGGTCATAAAGGGCACGGATAGGTGCGTTGCAAGCAAGGAAGTTGTTGGGACGCGGACCGAAGCTGATGATTTTCAGGTTCTGCAGTCCGACGATGGCACGGGCGATGGGCAAGAACTCATGAATCATCTCCGCACACTCGGCAGCATCTCCCACGGGTTCTTCGGGGATGTAGGCACGGGTCTTGCGCAGAGAGAGAGCCTGACTGGCATTAAGCATACCGCAGTAGGCATCACCACGGCCATCAATCAAGTTGTCCTGCGTCTCCTCGGCGGCAGCGCAGAACATTGTCGGGCCTTGGAACCAGTCGGCTATCATGGTCTCCGAAATCTCCGGGCCAAAATTGCCCAGATACACACAGAGTGCGTTGCATCCTGCTTTCTTCACATCCTCAAGAGCCTGCTGAGCGTGAATTTCACTCTCGACAATGCAGATGGGGCACTCGTAGATGTCGGCTGAGCCATACTTCTCTACATACTTGGCAATCATAGCCTTACGACGGTTGACAGCCAATGATTCTGGGAAACAGTCGCGGCTTACGGCGACGATTCCAATCTTGATTACTGGTACATTTTTCATATTGAAATATAGTATTTGTTTAGGAAAAAATAATCTAACAGGGACAGACCCACAAGCCCTACGCAGCTTTTTCTGCCGGCCTAATATTCTACTGTAAAGTGTAATGGTCGATATGGATTACAAAGGTAGTGTTTTTTCCCGTCATAACTCATGATTAGAAAGAAAAAATGAATAAAATCTCAGCCATTTGAAAGAAAAACGATAACTTTGTAGCTGAAAAAAAGAGAGCGAACTTGCAAGTGGCATAATTCATAGAGAGTGATTGAATGAAGAGAACTATTATCTGGATAGGAGCCCTCATAGTAGGAACCATATTGGGATTGTTCGGAATCTCCTGGCTCAACCAGTTGATGACGTTCATTGCCACAGTCTATACACGGCTGTTCCTGTTGCTTGCCGTTCCCACCATTGTTCTGGCGATTATCACCACCCTGACTTCATTCGGTGCTAAAGGCTATGGGAAGATTTTCGGACGCACACTGACTTATACGTTACTGACAACCGTTGTAGCCTCAACAGTAGGAGCCATACTTTTTGTGCTGATTGCACCTGGCAACCTGCCGGCAGAAGCCATCGCCCATGGCGGTGAGGCACTGGAAGCGCCACAGACGTCATATGCCGACCACATCATCAATGTCACCCCCGACAACATCATCAAGCCATTCCTTGAAGGGAATGTCCTATCACTGCTCTTGATAGCCTTCGCCATAGGCATCGGACTGTCGAAACTGCCGGAGTCGGAGAACAAGTCGGTCGTCGTAAAGGGTTTCCTTGGCCTTCAGGAACTGCTCCATCTGCTTATCCGCGGCCTGATATGGACGCTGCCCCTCGGCATCGTGGCATTCTCTGCCCAATTGTCGGCCCAGGTGTCGGCCGGTGTGGTGGGCGACTCCATCGGTAAATACATTTTGGTGATATTGGGAGGCAACATCCTACAGTTCTTCGTCGTACTACCCATCTTCCTGCTGGCAAGAGGCATCAACCCCATCCATGTTTTGGGAAAGATGATGCCTGCCGTACTGATGGCACTCTTCACGAAAAGCAGCGCAGCCACACTCCCCGTCACCATGGAAACGGCAGAGAACCGTCTCGAAATACGGAAGAACGTATCACGCTTCGTGCTTCCCATCTGCACCACCATCAACATGAACGGCTGTGCAGCCTTCATCCTCGTCACCTCTCTCTTTGTCATGCAAAACGGCGGGATACCCATCACCATTGGCACCATTCTCTTATGGATACCCATCTCCGTCATCTCTGCTGTCGGCAATGCCGGCATCCCCATGGGGTGCTATTTCCTCACCCTATCACTAATGTCTGGGATTGGCGCACCCATTGCCGTGTTTGGCATTATCCTGCCCATCTACACCATCATCGACATGATAGAGACAGCCGAGAACGTCTGGTCGGACTCCTGCGTGGCAGCCATGGTCGACCACGACATGGAATAAGCAATCTGACCTGTACGACAGGTTGGCAACTGAAAATGATTTTAAAGACATAAAAACGATATGACTGAAAACAAAAAAGAACTTACTTTAGCGGTACTGTTCGACGCAGACAACGTACCCTACTCACACGTTGAGGAGATGCTCAACGAGATAGCAAAATACGGCGTTCCCACCATCAAGCGCATCTACGGCGACTGGACAAAGCCCAATCTGGCGGGATGGAAGGCCGTGTTGCTTGAGAACGCCATCACGCCCATCCAACAATACAGTTACACCACGGGAAAGAATGCTACCGACTCCGCCATGATTATCGACGCCATGGACATCCTCCACAGCAACAAAGCCGACGGATTCTGCATCATCTCCAGCGACAGCGACTTCACTCGCCTCGCCACACGCCTGAGGGAATCAAGCAAGTTGGTCATCGGCATGGGTGAGCGGAAGACGCCGCGGCCATTTATCGTCGCCTGCGACAAGTTCATCTATATCGAGAACCTCGGCAACGATGATGAGGAGACACAGCAGGATGAAGCAACTGTCCAAGAGGGGGCGACGGTTCAGGAGCCTTTAGGCGGGGAAGAGAAGAAAGCGGCTCCTGCCAAGGAGAAAATCAGCTACTCCATCATCAAGCTGCTCCGCAAGACCATCGACGACCTGGCAGACGACAACGAATGGGTGTCTCTCGCCGAAGTGGGCAGCCTGCTCCTGAAAAAACGTCCCGACTTCGACCCCCGCAACTATGGTTTCAGCAAACTGACCCCACTTATCGAGTCATGCCCGAGATATTTTGAGATAGAGAAGCGAAAAGCTGAGAACAGCCACGTGGTTCATGTCTTCGTCAGAATGAGAAAAGGAAGATGAAGTAGTTCTTGTTGCCCTACCCTTTCGCTAAAATAATATCTGGTAATAAGACTGCGGTTTCTTCCTTATCTCGTGGTTCATCCTTTGATTTCCACGCCACAATAAATCGGACAGAGACTGACCGTATGTGATAGCCTTTCTCCTGCCATTCAGACAATTCTTTATGCATGGCAGAAGACAGTTTTGCCACTGCTGTTCCCACATTGGGAACAAACAGGAAGGTGTCTTTGTATTCCAAAGGGTCGCCGCTCCTCAACATCAATACCTCCTTCTTTCGAGGCTTGAAGAAATCTAAATACAAATCCTTGTGGGATAGTTGCAGCACCACCTCCTCAGGCATTGGATACTGCTGTGTGGTGACCACATGACGGTCGGCATGGAGATGGTCAAACATATTGCTGTTGGTATGGATAAAGAGGCGGTTTTTTGCCCTTGTCATTCCCACATAATATTGACGGAAAAGTATGCTGTCTTTATGGGGTCGATTGGATATCAACATGAATACATCATCAAACTCCCTGCCTTTTGCCTTGTGGATAGTAGATACCATCACCTCTGATTTGGAGATATCGCAGAAGTCCTCAACCGAAGACTCGAAGACAAACTCACGAAAATCACTCATATATTTCACTTTTCCACAGGTCTTTTCAAACAGCATCACACAACGTCTCACATACTCCAAAGCCAAGCTGCCATCATAGGTCTGGAATGTCTCTTGTTTTGCCTCCGACCATAGTTCATCAGGTATAAGCGGAGAGGTAAGGCGCATGTCAAGGTACTTTACAAGAAAACGTATCTCTGCCAGATTACAGAATCGAATACCATCCATCGACTGCACCAGTTTGCTGGGTATCCCATGCCTGCGCAACAATGCAACAAGCGTCACAGCCTCATCATTAGTCTGAGTAAGCACACACATCGTCCTCTTTCCCCGCTCCCTAATCAGTTCTTCAACCAAGGGTTGATACATTTCCAGAGAAGAATGACGTGTCAGCGAGACAAAACCATCCGAGTCACGTTTGGATATGATGGGGATGGTTTTCATTCGTCCCCTTATGCATTTAACAAAAGCATTGGAAAAATCCACCACATGGCGGGCACTGCGATAGTTCTCCGTCATCTCTATGAATCTACTATCAGACTCTTGAGTGAGTTGGAACAAGTAGCGGGAATCAGCCCCCCTGAACTCGAAGATGTTCTGGTCATCATCACCAACGGCAATCACTCTCATGGATTCGTTGATACTCATCAGCGCCATCACCAACTTGAACTCCTCGGCACTCATGTCTTGAGCCTCATCAATGACCAACACCTTCTTACTTATTTTGCTGGGTTCCACATCTCCCTGGAGAATCATCTCCGCTGCCCTCCCAACAACATCTTGTGAATCCTCCAAATTGCCGACTCTCCCCAACAAGTCAAAGCTATAGGCATGGAATGTCTTTATTTCCACATAATTGGCCACGGCACCTATCAGTCCAACCAATCTTTGTTTGAATTCTGTAGCTGCAGCCCGGGAGAAAGTAAGCATCAGCAGTTGCTCGTGTTTCACATCCTCAAGTAACAGAATGGAAGCCAACTTGTGAACCAGCACACGGGTTTTTCCGCTACCCGGTCCTGCTGCCACCAC
>JAGCXX010000170.1 GCA_017961115.1 Prevotella sp.
AAATATATTTTGTCGCCTATGTTTTCGATGGGCGAGTAGTTGCAGTCCATATTGGAGGTCATCTGAATGAACTGGGAGTTGGGTATGCGCAGGTCGCGCACATAGAGGTTGTTGCCGTCACCTGCCCCGCTCTCGTAGAGGAACATCATCGTCTCCTCCTTGTTCACCGACACTCTGTAGAACCGTTTCGGTTGTGTTGGGTTCATATAGACGATTTGGTCTGCGCTCTGTGGTGTCCCGATGCGGTGGTAGTAAATCTTGTGACCCTCGTTGACGTTTGAGAACTCCTTGCCCTTCTCAGGAAGGTCATAGGCGGAGTAATAGAATCCGTCGCCATGCCATGAGGCTCCGGAGAACTTCGCCCATTCCACATGGTCGTCAAGCAACTGACCTGTCTTGGCATCGAGGACATAAAACTCTTGCCAGTCCGACCCGCTGCGGGAGATGCTGTAAGCGGCGTACTTGCCGTTGTGTGAGAAATAGACGCCTTTGAGAGCCACCGTACCGTCGCTGCTCAGGGAGTTGGGGTCGAGGAAAACGCGCGGGGTGCCACCCAACTCATCTGTCACATACATCACACTTTGGTTTTGCAGACCGTCGTTCTTGTAGAAATACCATTTGCCATAGCGGTAGAAAGGTGCGCTTACCTTCTCGTAGTTGGATACTTGGCGCAGGCGCTCGAGGAGTTTTGCCCTGATGGGAATGCCTTGCAGGTAGGCATCGGTGACTGCGTTTTCTGCCTTCACCCATGCGGCGGTCTGTGCGCTGGTGTCGTTTTCCAACCATCGGTAGGGGTCGGCTACCCTCGTTCCAAAATATTCATCGACTGTGCCATCCTTCGGGGTGGCGGGATAGGTGATTTTCTGTGCGTGCATGGTCATGGCGCAAAGGGTAAGTAGGGGGATAATGATTTTTTTCATCAATATAGTTATTTTAAATTTTTACTCAAGATTCACATTTGGTCAAATTTCAAGATTGTCACACGACGCCTATTACCTTATTAGTTTCTTGCCATTGATGATATAGATACCCTTGGCCATAGACTTTTCATTGATGCGTATGCCTTGCAGGGTATGGATTGTTTCCTTGTTGCTGGTTGGATGGACTATGGTGTTGATGGATGATTCGGAAGGACGTGGGTAAATCTCGTTGATGCCTTCCATAGCATATACCCCGAATACCGTCAGCTCCTTGCGGTTCACAATGGTCATGCTGCCCTTCGTACCATCTTGGCTCCTGTAGTTGGTGTCCCATGTCATCGGTACCATACCACCCATTTCTTTGCATAGACGATGTAGTTCGCGGTAATGTGTTTTGATGGAGGCATTGTGTTTCTCCTGACTCTCAGCGGGCAGTCCGGAGAGGTCGCGCCAGTTGGCTCCGAATTCCCCAATGACTACAGGATAACCCTTGTCTACGAAATTGGTTTTCATCATCTGCAACTGGTTCTTCATGTCATCTTCCTCACCCCATGTGGCATTGTGGGTAGAACCGCTATGATGGTTGCCTTTGCCCCAATAATAGAAAACTTTTCCCCACGACTCGTCTTTCTCCATTCCCCAAAACTGCCAAGGATTATAGAAGTGTATTTCCACGGCCAACTTGCCTTCCACTACATCAGTGGGCATCTTGTTGGTCATGAAATTGCAAGTATGGTAGATGTTCGTCGATGGTCCCTGCACCACCAGCACGCGCCGCGCATTGTTCCCTCCGGTGGCTCGCACGGCGTCCACGAATGCTTGGTTGTATTGTATCAGGTTGTTGGTGGCTGCTTGGTCTTCTGCCGGTGGCTCGTTCATTCCGGCGAAGAGAAGGTGCTCATCGTAGTCTTTGAAAGCATTGGCTATCTGTGTCCACAACGTGGAGAGGATTGTCTTGTTGCGTGCGATGACTGCTGGGTCGGAGTTCTTCATTTGGTCATCTATCCATCCACCGTCCCAATGGTCGTTGAGCACCACATACAGTCCGTCATTGATGCAGTAGTCAACTACCTCCTTTACTCTCGCCATCCATTTCTCATCGATAGTATATGATGCGGCATTTGAGATATGTCCGAAGGCCCATGCACATGGTATTCTTATGCTCTTGAATCCAAGGCTTTTGACGAAATCAATGATTCCCTGGGTGGTCTTTGTATCTTGCCAACCCGTCTCTGATGAGAGTCCTCCTTTGTTGTTCCATAGAGCGGCTCCAGTCCAACTTGTCGTGGCCTCGAATGTGTTGCCCAAGTTCCACCCTGGAGCCATGTCATTGACAATCTCTGTGGCAGTACGGTCAAATCCGTCTTGGGCTCTTGATGCAGTACACCAAAACAGCAGACATGCCATGATGAGTGTTGCCTTTAAAAGTTTTTCTTTCATATCAAATGATTTTTACAAATGTTCTTGATTTAATGAAGTGCTCTTGTTGCCATGTGTCACCATATGGGGAAAAAGCGATTTGAAAAGATTGTATGTTTTGAAGGCCAAAATTAATAAAAGCTGAGTGAAAACCAAAACAAAAGGTGTTTTTTATTTTGAGTTGTCTTCTGCTTTCACTACCTTTGCCGTCACAATGAAACAAGACATTAGAAAAATATGCCTGGAACAAGGTTCACCTGAGGTGACCGAAGGCCAGGGACTCAATATCATACCACAGCCTGAGAAGGAACCCCTGTGGAAAGGTTATCTTCGCAAGTTCAAAGACCCTCTGATTATCGTATTGCTTGTGGTCTTCTTTTTCTCCGTGGGTGTGTCGCTTTATGAGATACTATATGTGAGAGACCGCTCTTGGGAGGTGATGATGGAACCACTTGGTGTGTTCATGGCACTGATGTTGGCCACAGGTATCGGTTTTATTTTTGAGGTAAAGGCAGACCGTGAGTTCGATTTGCTCAACCAAAAGAAAGACGAAAGACCCGTCAAGGTGCTGCGATGGCTCGCCGGAGCCGACAGGAAGAAAGACCGACCGCAAATGCTGCAGGTGAAACGCAGTGACGTGGTGGTGGGCGATGTCGTCAGGTTGGAGAATGGTGATGAGGTGCCAGCAGACGGAACCGTTCTCTCTGCACAATCGTTGCGCGTGGATGAGAGTGCCTTCACCGGTGAGATGTACACACGCAAAATGGCGGAAGCAGAAGGTGATGGAGAACAGCAGACCGCTTATCCTCAGAATTTCCTGCTGCGTGGAAGCATCGTCATCGAAGGCAATTGCCTCTATCAGGTCACCGCTGTGGGAACGGAGACGGAGGAAGGGCGCGGCGAGAAAAGCCTCAACGAGGAAACCCAGGTCGAAACACCGCTCAATAAACAGCTTGGGACGTTGGGGTTGTGGATTACACATGCCAGTTATATCGTCGCTGCACTTATCGTTGTCGGACGTATGCTGTATTATTTCTTCTTTGACGGCAACGCACAAAACAACACCGACTTCCTCGACTTTATTGTATTTACGCTCGATTCCATCCTCATAGCAGTCACGCTGATTGTGGTGGCAGTGCCAGAGGGACTTCCGATGAGTGTCACCATCAGTATGGCACTGAGTATGCGCAGGATGCTGAAGGAGAACAATTTGGTGAGGCGTCTCCATGCCTGTGAGACAATGGGTGCCGCCACGGTGGTGTGTACTGATAAGACAGGTACACTGACCAAGAACAAACTCCGCGTGCTCGACGACAGCGACATCTATGTGTACCTCGACCTCTTCGCTTTGGGCATCGCAGTTAACTCAACAGCCGAACTCGCCACGCGTCCCAATGGGAAACCACGTACTGTGGGCAATCCAACTGAGGGGTCGCTGCTCTATTGGCTCAAGCGCCGCAAGGAAATCGACTATCAGCCGCTGCGTGAGCGGTGCACCGTGGCCAATCAGGTGGCGTTCTCGTCGGAGTCTAAGCACATGGTTACCGTGGCAACTGACACGGCCGACGGACAGACGTGGAAGTTTGTGAAGGGTGCTCCTGAGATAGTGCTCGCCATGTGCGATGGTATCGCCGGAGGACATACTGAGGAGGAAGTGCGTGAACGGTTGGAGACCTTGCAGCGCATAGGCCGACGCACTTTGGGCTTTGCTTGCCAGAAGATTGTCAAGGGTGAGAACACACCCCTGTTGTTCATCGGTTTTTTGGGTATGGCCGACCCTGTTAGGGATGACGTGCCCGCTGCTGTAGATACTTGCCAAGGGGCGGGTGTTAGGGTCATCATGGTGACGGGCGACGTGGCACTCACAGCCAATGAAGTGGCACGCGAGACGGGTATCATGAGTGAGAATGATCCCATGGAGTCTCTCACCGGCGCTGAGTTTGCCGCGATGACGGATGAACAACTCAAGAATGACGTACTGCCCAAACTCAAGGTGCTGTCTCGGGCACGGCCGGCGGACAAGGCACGCCTCGTCTCGTTGCTGCAGGAGATGAGTCATGTGGTGGCGGTGACGGGTGATGGCACCAACGACGCTCTGGCACTGAAGAAGGCACAGGTGGGTCTCTCGATGGGCGACGGTACAGCACGTGCCAAGGAGGCGAGCGACATCACCATCATCGACAACTCCTTTGCCAGCATCAACAAGGCCATCCTCTGGGGACGTTCGCTCTATCTCAACATCCAGCGGTTCCTGCTCTTCCAGATGACCATCAATATCTGCGCTTGTCTTATCGTGCTGACGGGGGCGTTCATGGGACTCGACTCTCCGCTTAATGTTACGCAGATGCTGTGGGTAAACCTCATCATGGATACCTTCGCTGCCATGGCTCTGTCGGCACTGCCGCCGGATGAGCGGGTGATGAAAAAGAAGCCACGAAGTTCGAAGGCGCACATCATCGACCGCCGTATGTTGAGGCGCATCGTTGTCGTAGGCCTGGCATTCTTCGTGTTCCTCTTCGGACTGTGGCAGTTGTTGTGGCATCGTGACATTGATACCGCCTCCGGTTCGGGGGTTGCCATGCTGCTCAATGGAGATATGATAAGGGAGTTTTTCGTTGGCATCACCGATATGACCAAGAGCAAGCAGCACATGAGTCCGTATGAACTGGGTGTGTTCTTCTCCGTCTTCGTTATGATGCAGTTCTGGAACATCTTCAATGCCAAGTATTTCCGGAGTGGAAGAAGTCTTATTCTCGACATCCGCGACTTTATATTCATTCCAAAATCATTGGAGAAGAACTACAGTTCGGGATTCCTGCTGGTGGTTGCTGTCATCCTGATAGGGCAGATTTTCATCGTCAATTTCGCGAGCGGCTTTTTCAAGGTTGCTCCCCTGACAGCCCTTGATTGGACACTCATCATCCTCCTCACATCTCCCATCCTGATTATCCCTGACATCTATCGGTGGCTCACAGGGAAATAGCAGAGGCCCAAAAAAATCCTCCTTTTTATTTTGAAATCCGTAGAATATGCATTAAATTTGCACCTCTGGATTTTGAAATTGGAAGTGTAGATGAAATTAGGAAAGACATTAATGAAATACTTGAGCAAGTTCAAGTATGTGATTGTCATCATTCTGGGTACATTGCTCATCACGGTCATAGGTGAGAACAGCATGCTCCAGCGATACCGTTATGCTCGGCAGATTTCCGACCTTGAGGATGAGATAGAGAGGCAGGAAGCACGATATGTGCACGATTCCCTTAGGTTGTCGGAGTTGGAGCGTGACCCGGAGGCCATTCGCAAGATAGCCCGTGAACGATATTTTATGAAGGCAGCCGATGAGGATATATATGTCTTCAGCGACGAATTGGCAGAGGAGGGCAAGGATGAGACAGCTCAGTAGGATACAGACTGCAGTGATGCTTGTCGGTGCCATTCTCATGGCAGTGGGGGCAGGGTGTTGCGCCTTCCTGTGGCATCCTGAGATTTTCTCATGGGTGTTCTTGGCAGGCACATTGGCCTTTGTCCTCATGCAGTGGCAGCAACGGTATGAGGGTGACAACATGACCATACGTAGGCTGAGGAAAATCATGATTGCCTCGGGGGTGTTCTTCATCCTCGCCGGTGTCTCGATGGTTGACACGCATTATCATTTCATTGGGCGGTTCATGTCGTGGCAGACCTATATCATCTATTTCTACAACAAGTGGGTGATGTTGGTTTTGGCGGGTGCCTTCCTGCAATTGTATTCCTCACACCGAATTTCTAATGAATTGCAAAAAGACTGAAAAAACCCTAAAAAGACGGCGGTTTAAGTCTTTTTCCCAACCCATTTTTTTATTACGTCAATTATTGATGTTATTTTTGTGCTGCAAATATAATAGTCACAACTCTCGCGAGATGAGAGGAGTTGAGAATGAATATTGAGCGAATGCGAAAAATGAATATAGTAATGAAGAAACCTTTCTCTTTCACAGTGTTCCTTTTGGCGGTGATGTCGTTGGCATCATGTGGCGTGTCGTACAATATCGAGGGGTCGTCGGACATCTCCGGACTCGACAGCAGGATGATGTATCTGAGGACAAGAATGAACGGCGAGTACAAGTCAATTGACTCCACCGAGGTGGTCCACGGGAAATTTGGCTTCTCGGGCAGTACAGACAGTGTGCGCATCGCCTTCATCGTGGTGAACGATGCCAATGTGCCGCTGCCTATCGTTCTCGAGAAAGGTGACATCATGGTGAAACTCAACAAGGCTCGCAGTGAATGGGGCGGTACACCGCTTAACGATAAACTCTACCGGTTTGTGAAGAGCCTCGACAGCCTGACCGTGCAGCAGCAGGATCTGGAGCATCAATACAACATCGCCTTCATGGACGGTGAGGATATGAACGAGGTCATCCCAAGATTGTCGCGTGCCAACCAGCAAATCAACATGAGCATTGACACGTTGGTGACTCATTCCATCGCTGAGAATTTCGACAACATCCTCGGTCCTGGCATCTTTATGCTGGTCACTCAGGCACAGCAGATGCCGCAGATGAGTCCGTGGGTGGTGGAAATCATGAGCAAGGCATCCGACAGTTTTAAGAACGACCCGTATGTGAAGGAGTATCTGGATGCCGCCCATTATATTCAGAATGTGCAGAACGGACTTGAGGCTGCTCCCGGAGAAGCTGTCGCTCCCACACCGGATGTACAGCCTGTTGCCCCCACTCCCAATGAGATGGCAGCTCCTGCTGCTGACGCCAAAGATCAGGCGGCAGAAGAAAAGGCAGATGCCAAGTAATGACATCGTGTGATGAGAATACTGATCGCGAATGCCACGATAGTTGACGAGGACCGGTCTTTTCACGGTCACCTGACCATTAACGACGACTGCATCAGCGGTGTCTGCGAAGGCAGCGACACACCCTGCGGGGACTATGACGAGTGCATAGACGCCGCAGGGTGTGTCGTTATGCCTGGTGTCATCGATACACATGTGCATTTCCGTGAGCCAGGACTCATCCATAAGGCAGATATCGCAAGTGAGAGCCGTGCGGCTGCATATGGTGGCGTGACCACTTTCTTCGATATGCCCAACACAGTGCCGCAGACGGTCACAGAAGAGGCTTGGCGGGACAAAATGTGCCGGGCGGCGGAGAAAAGCCATGTCAACTACGCCTTTTTCATTGGTGCAACCAATGACAATATAGAATTACTTGAGAAAGCAGACCGCCACAGCATCCCGGGCATCAAACTCTTCATGGGGTCATCCACAGGAAATATGCTGGTTGACAGGGAGGAGTCGCTGAGGCGCATTTTCAGCCGTGTCAGCCTACCCATTATGGCTCACTGCGAAGATACGGAGATGATTTCCCATGCGATGGCGGATGCCGTAAACAGGTTTGGGGATGACCCGCCTGTGGCTCTTCATCCGCAGATTCGTTCGGAGGAGGCCTGTTGGGCATCATCCTCTAAGGCGGTGGCACTGGCTTCGCAATATGGAGCATGTCTCCATCTGGCACACCTCTCCACCGCTCGTGAACTCAGCTTGCTGCCTGTCGCCAGGGATGGGGTGATGCCAAGCATCACAGGCGAGGCGGTGATTGCCCACCTGATGTTCTCGGATGATGACTATGCAACTAAAGGGACTCTCATCAAGTGCAACCCCGCCGTCAAGACGGTTGCCGACAAACTGGCGCTGCGTCGTGCCATTGCCGACGGCACTATCACCACTGTGGCCACCGACCATGCTCCTCACTGCCGCAGCGAGAAGGAGGGCGGTTGCAGAAAGGCTGCCTCAGGCATGCCGATGGTGCAGTTTTCCTTGCCCTGCATGCTGCAACTCGTTGATGAGGGCGTGCTGACACTGCCGCAGGTGGTGAGGCTGATGTGCAACAACCCTGCTCGCCTATTCGACATCGACCGCCGCGGATTCCTACGGGAGGGTTACAAGGCAGACATTACCATCGTCCGTCCTGACTGTGAATGGACGGTGACGGAAGACATCATACAGAGCCGCTGCGGATGGAGTCCGCTGATGGGACATTCATTCCGCTGGCATGTAGAGCACACGCTTTGCAATGGCAGGCATATTTTCAACCGGGGATGTTTTGACGGCAGTAGCCGCGGCGAGGCTGTCACTTTCCGCCATTATGAGGGGCATGCGTGACGTTGTCCACTATACAATCGCGGAAGTGGAGCCGTATGTCAACTGGCTCTATTTCCATCATGCCTGGCAGATGAACGGCAAACCGCAGGCGGAGCGTGATGTCCTACGACAAGATGCCGACCAATTGCTGAGGCAATGGGAGAAATCTTACCATACCCATGCTGTTGTTGGACTGTTTGAGGCAAACAGCGAGGGTGATGACTTGATAGTAGGTGACCTGCGATTGCCCCTGCTGCGACAGCAGCAGCCTGACCCTATCACAGGGGCTTGCCTGTGCATCGCCGACTTTGTGCGGCCAAGTGCCCAGGGCGTTAAGGATAGGGTAGGGGTGTTCGCCACCACAGTCGACCCACTGATGGAGACGATGTATGACGACGACCCCTATCAGCGAATGCTGGCACAGACATTGGCCGACCGTTTGGCTGAGGCAACGGCAGAACGACTACACGAACAGGTGAGGCGCGGTCTTTGGGGTTATGCACCCGATGAGCAACTGACTATGGAGGAGTTGCATGCTGAGGCGTTTCAAGGCATTCGTCCTGCCGTCGGTTATCCATCGTTGCCTGATTCCAGTCTGAATTTCCTTCTCGAACGACTCATCGGTATGAGTGAGATAGGGATAAGGCTGACGGAGAATGGGGCGATGCGGCCTCATGCTTCTGTGTCGGGACTGATGTTGGCGCATCCTGAGGCCCGCTATTTCTCTGTCGGGAAAATCGGCGACGACCAGTTGGCTGACTATGCCTCGCGGCGGGGTATCCCTTTGGCGTTGGCATATAAGTTTCTTGCTTCGAATATCTTCAATACGACTAAATGATAGCCAGAGCTTTTCTGTTATTTGTACTCATCATATTGCTGCCGGATATCTATCTCTATCGGCGGTGGTTGAGGCCTCATGCCCATGGCAGGCAGTGGCTCACGCTGATATGGTGGTCGCTGACAGCGGTGATGCTCCTGGCCACTTGTCTGTTGGCGACAACCCGTGACTTCACGCCGCATCCCCAGACTCCGCTCAATGTCTATCTATTGGTAATGGGGGTGTTCACATTGCCCAAATTATTGCTGATGCTTGCCGACTGGGTTGGTCGTGTGCTCAGACATTTCACTCATGGTAGGCGCAACTGGGGCGTACCCGTCGGCATCGCACTTGGTTTTTTGTCCGTCTTCATCACCATTTATGGCTCCACATCGGGCTTCAACAAATTTGAGGTGAAAAGGGTGGATTATGTTTCGGCTGACCTTCCTAAAGGATTCGACGGCTACCGTATTGCGGTGTGGTCGGACGCCCATGTGGGCAACTATACGGGCAGCAAAGCCCATGTGCTGAGGGATGCCATCGACAGTCTTAATGCCATGCGTCCTGATGTCATCTTTTTCCTTGGCGACTTGCAGAACGTGGGTCCCGATGAGATAGAGGCATGCCTTCCAGAACTGTCGCGGTTGTCTGCTCCTGACGGGGTCTATTCCGTTTTGGGCAACCACGACTACTCAAAATACTTGGGAGGTTCGCGTGAGGAGAAATTCGCTGCTGAAAAGCGCACACAGGACCTGCAGCGCCAGATGGGATGGCGATTGCTCATGAATGAGCACACACAATTGCGTCACGGAGGCGACAGCATCGTCTTGGCAGGAATGGAAGGCAATGAGGAGAAGGACCAGGACCATGGCTTTGCCATCTGGGAGAAGGCGGTCGAGGGCATTCCACCAGGTATGTTCACCATCATGCTGGCACACAATCCGCTGCATTGGCAGAACTATATCATCCCCAATACCGATGTGCATCTCACGCTGAGTGGCCATACCCACGGAGGTCAGGTGCGCATCTTCGGATTGTCTACTACCAACCTTATGTTTCCTGAGGATGATGGGATGTATGAGCGCGAGGGAAAGCATCTCTTTGTATCACGCGGATTGGGTGCTCTCATCCCGCTGCGGTTTAATGTCACTGGTGAGGTGGCACTTCTCACCCTTCATCAGCAATCAAAATAAAACACATTGAAAATATGAAATATCTGTATCGTTTGTATCAATTGATTGTGTGTGTGCCTGTAGTGGTTATCTGGTCGGTCATCATCTCCCTGATGATTATCATTGGATGTGCGGTAGGCGGAGGCAAGTTCTGGGGGTATTATCCTGGTAAGTGGTGGGGGTGGCTCATCGTGAGGGTTTTCCTGCTGCCTGTCAAGGTGGAGGGGAAAGGGGACCTTGAGCGTGACCAGTCATACGTTTTCGTCGCCAACCACCAGGGAGCGTTCGATATTTTCCTCATTTATGGCTTCTTAGGGCGCAACATTCGTTGGATGATGAAACATCAGATACTGAAAATCCCGTTTGTTGGGGCGGCATGCAAAGCCTCCCACCAGATTATTATCGACAAGCGGGGACCCAAGCGCATTAAGGCAAGTTACTACCAGGCGCGTGAGATTCTCAAGGAGGGGGTGTCGCTGATGGTGTTCCCCGAGGGTGCTCGTACCTTCACGGGCCATATGGGGCATTTCACTAGGGGGGCGTACATGCTCGCCGATGAGTTGCAACTTCCCGTCGTGCCCATCACCATCAACGGTTCATTTAATGTGCTGCCGCGTACACGCGACTGGCATTTCATCAACTGGCATCCGCTGAGCATTACCATCCACCAACCCATCTATCCCATCGGTCAGGGGAGCACCAACATCGCCTCCACTATGACCGACAGCTACAGCGCAGTGATGGGTGACCTCGTTCCTGAATACCAAGGAACGGTAGAGAATCCCGACCAGTAAGTGATTGTGAAATTTAGGACTGCTTTTAAGTCGTCTATTTGACAGAAAAGAGTGCCGCGAGTTATTTCACCCTGAATGGTGTCAATATATCGGGAAACTCTTCCATGTCAATATAAAGCACGCCTTCTTTCCTTGCAGTCTCAGTGACCTTCTCGCCCTCTGTCGTGTGGGTGGTGACGAAACGGCTGATGGCTTTCTCAGCGATGGCATTGTCACCTACGGCGACGTGGTTGGTGACACCATAGTCGAGGTAGCTGCCGTTGATGTCATAAAAGTAATAGGAATATCCACGTGCACCAGCGCCGACGTCTGGTTTCGTCTTTTTCACCTTGAATGACACTTGCGACAGTGCATCGATGAGTGCGTCAAAATCTTTCCTGTCGTATCTCACTACATCGCTGAGGATGAAACCGTTGCGATGGTCTGTGTATTTCCATGTCAGAGAGTCGGACGTGATGTTGTATTGAATCAACACGGCTTCACCAGAACCGAGACTGCGTGAATAGAGAATGGATGTCGTCTCTTTCTTGATGGGACATAACTTTCCATCGTTTTCTGAGGTTTTGTAGCTCGCGTTGCAGGCGATGAGACCTGTCATAGCTGCCATGATGATCAAGATTACTATACTCTTCATATTTACAATGTCGTTGGTTGCAGTGGCAAATTTACTAAAAAAAAGCGAACATTTGGCGATGGGGATGTTTTTGTTGTTGTTAAGAACTTAAAAGTCCTTTGGGCTTAGCCATTTTGCTCAAATAGGAACAGCAATAATTGCATTTCATCCATCCTTGATTGGTCATAGACAGACATAATTTCATAACAATTTCATAATATTGTAATACTAATCCTTGTTGGTTTGGGGAAATAATCAGTAATTTTGCCTGAAATGCTGATGCCTTATGAAAATACTTGTTGTAGATGACGAGTTGGATATTTGTGAGATACTTAAATTCAACCTTGAAACCGAGGGTTTTGAGGTAGAAACAGCCAATTCTGCCGAGGAAGCACTTGAACTGCCCCTACAGGAGTATTCTCTGATTCTGCTCGACGTAATGATGGGAGAGATGTCTGGCTTCCAGATGTTGCGCAGGTTGAAGAACAATTCCTCTACAGCACGGATTCCCATCATCTTTGTCACAGCACTCGACGGTGAGGACAACCTGGTGAAAGGATTGAATATCGGTGCAGATGACTATATAGAAAAACCATTGAGCATGAAAGAGGTGAAGGCAAGGGTCAAAGCAGTGCTCAGAAGGTCATCACTGCCCCAGCCAGCCATCACACCTCCTGATGAAAGTAAGATTGTCTATGAAGGCATCACACTCGACATCAATGCTAAGACTGTTACCTGTGACGGCCAGAAGTTGGTTTTTACCAAACTGGAGTTTGAACTGCTTTCTTTTTTTCTCCAACATCCCAATAAAGTGTTTTCACGTGAGGATTTGCTGAAATATTGCTGGCCACGGGATGTGATGGTGCTCGACCGCACGGTGGATGTGAACATCACCAGGCTGCGCAAGAAGATTGGCCGTTATGGCAAACAGATAAAGACACGTGTAGGTTATGGCTACTGTTTTGAGAAGTAGGTCTTTTCAACGCAATCTGTTGTTGAGCATCGGTGGAGTGTTTCTGCTTTTTGCCGTCTGCTTCAGTATATATCAGTACCAGCGCGAAAAAGAATACAAGATTGACATTCTGCACTCGTGTCTGCAAATGTACAACTATGAGATGGTGCAGACGCTTGGTGAGGACAGTCTGACCAACAGCCAACTGTTTCGGGATTATGTGGCACGCCATCAGATGGAAGGTCTCCGTGTATCTGTGATTGACCTGAAAGGACGGGTTATTCTCGACAGCTACGATACCAATGTGGACTCATTGGGAAACCATCTCCAGCGGACGGAAATCCAGCAGGCTTTGCGTGTGGGTAATGGCTACGACATCAAACGTATGTCGCAATCCACCCACGAGACTTATTTCTATTCTGCCACACGCTTCGGCGATGTCATCGTTCGTGCTGCCGTGCCTTATTCAGCCGGACTGACTCGTTCACTGCAGGCTGACAATACCTACATCTATTTTGCAGGTGCCTTGACCTTGCTGTTGGGCATCGTTCTTTACTATATCACCCATCGCATAAGCCGTCACATCGGCTATCTGCGCGAGTTTGCCGTCAAGGCCGAGGAGGGCGAGGAACTCGACCACGAACTGGAACGGCGTCTGCCTGATGACGAATTGGGCGACATCAGCCACACCATCATCATGCTCTATTGGAAATTGCGCCATTCAGAGGAAGACAAGTTGCGCATCAAACGTCAGTTGACACAGAATGCCGCCCACGAACTGAAGACGCCTGCCGCCAGCATCCATTGGTATCTGGAGAGCATCCTCGACAATCCTGACATGCCTGAGGATAAGAAGATGCATTTTTTGGAGCGCTGCTATGTCCAGAGTGAGTGCATGAGCAAGCTGCTGCTCGACATGAGTACCCTCGCCAATCTTGACGAGTTGGATGATAACAAGGCCATAACCCCGCAAGCATACCGTCAGGTCGATGTGTTGCAAGTCATACAAAATGTGCTTGATGACACTTCTCCACAACTTCAGGACAAGGGCATCACGCCATCACTTCAAGTGCCGAAGCATGTGGAAGTTTTGGGCGACCCAAGCCTGATATACAGCATCTTCCGTAACCTTGTCGACAATGCTATAGCCTATGCTGTTGGAGCATCGCATTTGGAGATTGCATGCAGTGAGATTGAAACAGAAGGACGCCATTTCTATGAATTTATGGTTAGAGACGATGGCCCTGGAGTAGAGACGCAGCACCTAGAGCACCTGTTCGAGCGCTTTTACCGCATCGATAAAGGACGTTCGCGCAAACTCGGTGGCACCGGTCTCGGCCTCGCCATCGTGAAAAATGCAGTTGCTGTCCATGGTGGCTCAACAACTGCACTTATGACTCCCGGTGGTGGGCTCACCATCAGGTTTACGCTTGCAAGGTTCTAACCCTGTGCATTATATGGCATTTCCTCATAATCATTGTTTCGTTTCTTTCCTGCCTGCACCACATTCATCACGTAGTCGCCGAGTTTCTCACACTCCGAGATGAAATCAACATAGAAAACTCCGAGCTGATAGTCATAGAGGCCTGAATTCACATCGTGCAGGTTCTGGTTCTTCAGTTGCGTACGGTAGTTGTTGATCTCGTGTTCAATGTTGACGGAGGTCTTGATGCCTGTCTTCGTCGTGGGTTGGTCTATTTGCTTCATCATCTCGGCCAAGGCTCCGTCCACGAGTTGCATCATCGTCAGCATGTGCTGGGTCTGTTCGGCTGTAAATTCCTCATGACAGTGCATGCGGTGGCGGTTCAAGGTGCGGCCAAGGTTATACACCGAGTCGCCGATGGACTCAAGTTCCGTAATCTGTCTTAACATTTTCTGAATCTTGCTCTTCGAGGTATCTGAAAGCCGGCCTTTACTCACCTTGTTCAGATAACTGGCAATCTCCATCTCCATCGAGTCGGTAATGTTCTCGTATTTCTCAATGCGTGAGAAGAGTTTGTTGAATTTCACCTCATCCTGAAGCTGCAGTAGTTCTGGCACGAATCCGAACATCCGCTGGCAGCGCTCGGCAAAACTGTGAATCTCCTTCTGGGCCTCCACGATGCTCAGTTCGGCTGTAGATAGCAGACCGCCACTGATAAACTTCAACCGGTAGTCCTCATCCTGAGTCTTCATCGGCAGTATCTTGCAGACCAGCGTCTCAATCTGCCTCACGAAACCGATAAGCAGCAGCGTATTGATGATGTTGAAGGCTGTGTGGAAGGCAGATAGTTTGAAGAGGTCGTTGCCGCCACCCATCACGCTCTCCACAAACCAGCTGACGGCATGGCAAGCTGGATAGAATACGATGAGGAAAGCCACGACACCGAATACATTGAAGAACATATGGGCCAGGGCGGCACGGCGGGCCTGCGTGTTGGCAGTGAGCGAAGCCATGAACGCTGTAATCGTTGTACCGATATTCTGACCCATGGCCAGTGCGGCAGCCTGTTCAAATCCGAAGCCAGGGATATTCATGCCAAAG
This sequence comes from Prevotella sp., assembly GCA_017961115.1. Lineage (GTDB taxonomy): Bacteria > Bacteroidota > Bacteroidia > Bacteroidales > Bacteroidaceae > Prevotella. Next base: position 15,351 of record JAGCXX010000170.1, read on the forward strand.
AGCATCAGCGTGATGGCCATTGTGGCAGCTGAGGCTTGTACAATCATGGTCACTATTGCACCCACGATGACAAATAAGATGATGGTGAGGAAGGAGTCCTGCGGCACGTGGGCCAACATGCCTGCCACCATGTCGCCAATATTCATGGCGGTGGCAGCCTCCTGGAGGAACGACAAACCCATGAAGAGGAACGAAAAGCCGAAGATAAACTCACCGATGCTCTTTCTGTTGCCTTTCCCACTGAATATCAGTGGCATGCCGACAGCCAGTAGCGGGATGGAAAAGGCTGCGATGTTGATTTTGAAACCTACCGCGGAGATAATCCATGCCGTAACGGTAGTACCGATGTTGGCACCCATGATGACACCGATAGATTGTGCCAATGTCATCAGACCAGCATTCACAAAGCTCACCACCATCACCGTGGTGGCACTCGACGACTGGATGAGTGCCGTGATGAGAATACCCGTCAACACGCCCATCACGCGATTCTTTGTCATCGCAGCCAAGATGCTGCGCAAGCGGTCGCCGGCAAACTTTTCGAGACCTTCCGACATCGTCTTCATTCCGAAGAGGAACAGTGCCAGTGAACCGACAAGCGAGAAAATGTTGATAATTAATTCCATGAAGTTGTTTCCCTATAATTATGACGCAAAGGTTTTACAATTTTGTTGCATCAATGTTACGCAAATATTATAATCCTGTTACAAGTGCTGTAGTAACCATACCTTCATATCATTGAAATGTTTTTGCAATATCCAAAGTGTACTATTGCAGCGGAAAATCAACAAACTGATATCAATATGAAAAAACAGGAAGCAGATAGAATTGTCAATATCTACAATTGGTTGAGGGTCATCATTCTCGCTTTATTCTTTGTATTTGTGATAATAGGTCTGATAAATACATTTTGATGAATACATATTTTTTAGTGCCGCTTTGTTTTTTTTCAAAAAAAACTTGCTCGAAAAGTTGGAACGTATTGGAAAATACCATATCTTTGCACCGCTTTTCGCAAACCATATGGGGTTGACTGGATTTGACAGCAAGCTGAGATGGTACGTAAGCACGCGGAGTGACGGCTGTAAACTCCTTAATACATTCGGTCAAAAAATTAATTGGCAACAATGAGTATGCTCTCGCTGCCTAATCGAAGTATAGTAGATTGAGGCTCAATCCCGTCACCAGGTGACAGGACGAGACGTCGCTCCAAGGGTGTTGTTCCGAATCCGAGGATCAAGCGGCGCAGGTAAATCGGGAATAGTCATGTTGTGCCCCGCCGGCATGATGAGATTCAGGGGATAAGGTCGCAGTTGGTGGTCCAGGTCTTGCTGCGGCACGAAAACCAAAGTCTGGAATAAGCGTGTAGAAAGCGTATGGTTTCCTTGTTTGGACGCGGGTTCGATTCCCGCCAGCTCCACTACTTGTACTGATTTTCAGTGTTTTACAAGGTTTAAACCCGAAAATCGGTGTTTTGGAGAAACAAAGCAATAGGGAAAGAAGAGATATTTATCTTCATTTCCCTATTGTTTTTTATGCAGTGATTCTCAAATGGTGATGTGTCATTTAAAATGGTTCACTCCCACCAGTCATCAGATTTGAAGTACGTCTTCTTGCCGTTTACCATTTCCTTCAGGTGCTTCCAATTGGCAGGAAGATATTCATCATCGTCCCAGACGTTAATCAGGATATAGAACCCGTGTTCGTCCATGAGGGCATCGATGGTCATCGACTTGCGAGGCTCGTCAATTTCATACCTATTCCTGCATGATTCTCCCCTGAACATTCTCGCGGTATTCAGCGGTGGGAAATATTCGTCGGAATAGATGGTGTAAGCTTCCCTCGGATGGTCGGCAATATACCGGCGAACACATTCCATCACTTGATGGAGCTTCACCTTGGCCTTTTCCTCGGAAGTGAACTTATAGACAGTCAGACGGTTGTCACCTTGTCGGCGCACGCTTTGCTCTACCCTTAGAAATCCTTCAATAAAAGGAGTCGTCTCATCAATGGTATAGACATCGAAGGTGCTGTCGTGCACGCAATGTATCTCGTGGCGCTTGATGGTCTTGTCTTTGAACAATGGTTGTAAGGCCCGATGGAGGGCATCGACGTTAAAGTCCTTGGTGGCATAGAGAGTTGTATCGACAATGGTGTTGACCCTGAGTTCCCCAACGCCGATGCGAGCCATACGCCATTTAAGTCCACGATCTGAGTCTGTATAACGGAAAAAGACCATTTCGGGCGTTTTGCCAGTACCGTAGCTATCATTTTCCGGATATTCAAATTTCTTAGGTATCGGGCTGTTTTCGTAGGGTTTTAGGGCGATGGTAGTGATGATGGTGTCGTGCCCGTTCAGATGATACTCGTAGCTGTAGCTCTCGGCGGCATCTTCAGTCAGTTCGCTCAGCGTTCTGCGGATTACATGAAAAGCTTCGCGGTAAGAGCGCCATTCTGCACGAACGGCGCTGTCTTCTTTTGCATCGAGCAGCCTGCCCATGAAATCCTTGATGGGGGCTGGCCCGTCGTCATGAAGTCCGAAGTTGAATTCGTAGCGCTTGCGGAGCCCTTCCTGATTTTTATTGCTGAGGGTATAGTATTTCACTAAGCCCTTGGCCTTCAGGTAGGCATAGAGGCTCTCTAACTTCGGGTTGTCCTGGGCAGTGCAAGCGAGTTGCAAGAGTGCTAAAATTGCTAAAGAAATTATTCGTTTCATATCTGTTTTCTGTTTTTACTTGTCGTTTTCTTCATACATGCCAATTAGTCGTTCGCCGCGTATGCGTATCTGGAGAATCTCTTCTTCAGTATTGATTTCCTCCATCTGCGGCATCTCTTCGTTGAGGCTTGCCA
>JAGCXX010000171.1 GCA_017961115.1 Prevotella sp.
AAACCAAGTAATTTTGCAGCCGATTCGGAATAATTATACATCTATGAAGGTAAAAAATAGCAGGATGGAAGCCCTTAAAATGCTGATTTCAAGCATGGAACTGGGCAGTCAGGAAGAAGTACTCCAAGCATTGGAGAGAGAAGGATTCAAACTCACGCAAGCTACGCTGAGCCGTGACCTGAAGCAACTGAAGGTAGCCAAGGCCGCCAGCATGAACGGCAAGTATGTCTATGTGCTGCCCAACGACACGATGTACAAGCGCGTCACGCGTCCGAAGACAGCCATGGAGATGCTCCAGACATCGGGTTTCATCTCCATTTCCTTCTCCGGAAACATGGGCGTCATTAAAACCCGTCCTGGGTATGCCAGTTGCATCGCCTACAACATCGACAACAGTGAGAGTTCCAACATTATCGGAACCATCGCGGGAGACGACACCATTTTCATCGTCATCAAGGAGGATGCGACACAGGATGACGTCATCAATGAATTGTCACCCATCCTCGGTGATATCCGATAAGGTGACTCACCAAACAAAGATAAAACAAGCAGTCACCCCAACAACCCACAAAACTAACCCATTCATCTCATCAAGGAAAATGGAAGACATTAAAGTCATGGTGGCCGACTCATCACATGAGAAATACGTCGACACCATACTGGAAACCATCGCCGATGCCGCAAAAGTACGCGGCACCGGTATCGCCAAGCGCACACACGACTATCTCGTGACCAAAATCAGGGAGGCGAAGGCTGTCATTGCCCTCGACGGCGACATCTTCGCAGGATTCAGCTATATCGAGACATGGGGCAACAAGCACTATGTGACCACCTCCGGCCTCATCGTACACCCCGACTACCGCGGCAGGGGTGTGGCAAGACGCATCAAGGAGATGACCTTTTCACTTGCACGCACCCGATGGCCCCACGCCAAGATATTCAGCCTCACCAGCGGTGCTGCTGTGATGGCCATGAACACCCGCCTGGGCTACCAACCCGTCACCTTCGACGACCTGACCGACGACGAGGCATTCTGGCGCGGCTGTGAGGGCTGTGTCAATGTGGACATCCTCAAACGCACCAACCGGAAATACTGCATCTGCACAGCCATGCTCTACGACCCCGAGGAGCATCTGCCTGCCAAAATTCCCGCCGAGGTAATCGAGCGCATCAAGGAAATAGAAAAGGAATAATCTCGATTGTCGTGCAAACCGAATGCAGATGCAAGCATGCTGTATGCCGAGGTGCAGCCGACAATCAAGCGAGCTTAAATCTCAAATTTCAAAACCCATAATATGTCAAAGAAAAAAATTGTAGTGGCATTCTCTGGCGGTCTTGACACCTCATACACCGTCATGCGGCTTGCCAACGAAGGAAATGAAGTATATGCTGCCTGCGCCAACACCGGCGGATTCAGCGAGGAGCAACTGAAGAAAAACGAGGAGAACGCATACCGTCTTGGAGCCAAGGGCTACGTTACCCTTGACGTGACACAGGAGTATTACGAGAAGTCGCTGAAATACATGATTTTCGGCAATGTGCTCCGCAACAACTGCTATCCCATCTCCGTTTCATCGGAGCGCATCTTCCAAGCCATCGCCATCGCACGCTACGCCCGTGAGATTGGCGCTGATGCCATCGCACATGGCTCGACAGGTGCCGGCAACGACCAGATTCGTTTCGACATGACCTTCCTCGTCATGGCTCCCGGCGTGGAAATCATCACCCTCACACGCGACCAGACCCTCACAAGGCAAGAAGAGGTGGACTATCTCAACGAGCATGGTTTCTCTGCCGACTTCACCAAACTGAAGTATTCCTACAACGTGGGTATCTGGGGCACCAGCATCTGTGGCGGCGAACTCCTCGACCCGACCCAGGGACTGCCCGAGGAAGCCTATCTGAAGCATGTCACCGCAGCAGAGCAGAGCACCCTGCTGAAAATACAGTTTGAGAAAGGCGAGATTGTGGGTGTCAACGGCGAGGCATTCGACAACCCCGTGAAAGCCATCCAAAAAATCGAGCAGATAGGCGCCTCCTACGCCATCGGCCGCGACTGCAACGTGGGCGACACCATCATCGGCATCAAGGGTCGTGTGGGCTTCGAGGCCGCTGCACCCAAACTCATCATCGAGGCACACCGCCTCCTGGAGAAATCAACACTGAGCAAGTGGCAGCAATACTGGAAAGACCAAGTCGCCAACTGGTATGGCATGTTCCTGCACGAGAGCCAGTACCTGGAGCCTGTCATGCCCGACATCGAGGCCATGCTCACCAGCAGTCAGCGCCATGTGACGGGAACCTCCATCCTCCGTCTGCGCCCCTACGGATTCGATACTGTCGGCATCGACTCTCCCAACGACCTGACCCGCAGTAAACTGGGCGAATATGGCGAGACACAAACCGGTTGGACTGCCGACGAGGCGAAAGGCTTCATCAAAGTCACCTCCACCCCACTCCGTGTCTACTACGGCATCCACAAAGATGAGAAAAGATAAAGGCATTTGTCCAAACTTCATGCAAGCAAAACATTTGTCTAAACTCCTAAACTAAAATAGAAAAAAATGGAAAAGAGATTTTATCTATCAGATACAGACAAAAAACTTGGCGGCGTATGTGGTGGATTGGCCGAGTATTTCGGCATCGACTCACTGCTTGTACGCATCGTGTTCGTCATCCTTATCTTTGGCTACGGCTGCGGACTGCTCGCCTATATCTTGCTGTGGCTGCTCGCACCCAAACATAATGCCATACGATGATAAGAGTAGGAATCCTCGGAGCAGCAGGTTACACTGGCGGTGAACTCATCCGCCTTCTGCTCAACCATCCCGAGACAGAGATCATATTCGCCAACAGCGAAAGCAATGCCGGCAACCCCATTGCCGATGTGCATGGGGGGCTGCAGGGCGACACCGACCTCACCTTTACTGACCAGATGCCTTTCGACCAAGTCGACGTGGTGTTCTTCTGCTTCGGCCATGGCAAGAGTGCGGCATTCCTTGCCCAGCACACCATCCCCGCTAACGTGAGAATCATCGACTTGGCACAGGATTTCCGTATCGCAGCACCAGACAATGACTTTATCTACGGACTGCCAGAAATCAACCGCGCCAGCATTGCCAAGGCACAGCATGTAGCCAACCCAGGGTGTTTCGCCACCTGCATCCAACTTGGACTGCTCCCCGCCGCCCATCTCGGACTGCTCTGCGGCGACATTTCCGTCAACGCCATCACAGGCAGTACGGGAGCCGGACAGAAAGCTACCGCCACCACCCATTTCTCTTGGCGCAACAACAACATGAGCATCTACAAGCCCTTCCAACACCAGCATGTGCCGGAAATCTTGCAGAGCATCAAGCAAGTGCAGGGGAATTTTGAAGGCGAGATAGGATTCATCCCCTACCGCGGCGACTTCGCCCGCGGCATTTTTGCTACTGAGGTGGTGAAGACCGATGCCGACATCGACGATATCGTGGCAGCCTACAAGGCTTTCTATGCCAGCGCACCCTTCACTCACTACAGCGACAAGTCCATCGACCTCAAGCAGGTGGTCAACACCAACAAGGCACTGGTGCACTGCGAGAAATATGGCAACAAACTGCTCATCACCTCGTGCATCGACAACCTCCTCAAAGGCGCTGTCGGACAGGCGGTGGAGAACATGAACATCATGTTTGGCATTGACGAGACGGCCGGACTGAAACTCAAACCATCCGCATTTTAACAACAAGACCTATGAAACTATACGACGTATATCCCTTGCTCGATGTCAACATCGTGAAGGGAAAAGGCTGTCAGGTATGGGATGACAAGGGAACCCAATACCTTGACCTATATGGCGGTCATGCCGTCATCAGCATCGGCCACTGCCACCCCCATTACACCGAGGCGGTGAGCCGTCAGGTGAGTCAGTTGGGCTTCTACTCCAACTCTGTCATCAACACCCTGCAGCAGCAATTAGCCACTCGTCTGGGGAAGGTCTGCGGCTACGACGACTACCAACTTTTTCTGGTAAACAGTGGTGCTGAGGCCAATGAGAACGCACTGAAACTCGCTTCCTTCCACACTGGGCGCACCCGCGTGCTCTCCGCACAGAAAGCTTTCCACGGCCGCACCTCCCTCGCTGTGGAGGTAACCGACAACCCCAAGATTATCGCACCCATCAATGCCAACAACCACGTCACCTACCTGCCGCTGAACGATATCAGCGCCTGGGAGGCAGAACTCGCCAAGGGCGACGTGTGCGCATGCATCCTCGAGTGCATCCAGGGAGTCGGTGGCATCAGGATGGTAACGGCGGAATTCGCCGCCCAACTCCTTGAGGCTTGCCACCGCTATGGGACTGTGCTCATCTGCGACGAGATACAGTGTGGCTACGGACGCAGCGGACGATTCTTCGCCCACCAATGGCTCGGCATACGGCCCGACCTCATCACCGTAGCCAAAGGCATCGCCAACGGTTTCCCCATGTCGGCACTGCTTATCTCACCCGATTTCACCCCTGTCTACGGACAACTTGGCACCACCTTTGGCGGCAACCACCTGGCTTGTGCCGCAGCCCTTGCCGTGCTCGACATCATCGAACAAGAGCATCTGGTGGAGAATGCTGAGAAAGTGGGCAACCACATCATCGAAGAACTGAGAAAACTGCAGGCCACACAACCACACATCATCGACGTGCGCGGCAGAGGTCTGATGATAGGCATCCAACTCGACATGCCCTACAAGGAGGTGCGCCGCCGACTGGTGGAAGAGGAGCACTGCTTCGTAGGCTGTTCTGGCACCGACACTCTGCGCTTGCTGCCACCCCTCTGCCTCACCGAAGCCGAGGCCGACCTGTTTATTGAGAAACTAAAAACCGTATTGTCATGAGAACTGCCATCATAGGAGCAGGAGCCATGGGTGGTGCCCTGGCGGAAGGACTGCTCAATAGCGGAGCGATAGAACCCTCCTGCCTTACCATTGCCGACCCCTGCGAAGCCGTCCTCAGACGCTTTGAGGAAAGTGGTGCCAGCATCACCACCGACAACTCCGCCGCCGTCGCCGATGCCGACACCCTGTTTGTCGTTGTGAAACCCTGGCTCGTCCAGCAAGTTATCGAAGGCATCCTGCCCCATATCAGTGGCAGACGCCTCACCATTGTGGTCATCGCCGCAGGAGTGCCCTCAGCAAGCATCAGCCATTGGCTGCAGATGGAAAGCAACCCCGAATTCACCCTCTTCCTCGCCATACCCAACACCGCCATCGCCGTGATGCAGTCGATGACCTTCCTTGTACCCGCCATAGCAGAACCTGCCGATACAGAGGCAATGAAGGCACTCTTCGAGAAGGTAGGCGAGTGCATTGTCACTGAGGAGCGGTTGCTGGCTGCCGGCACAACCCTTGCCTCATGCGGCATCGCCTACGCCATGCGCTACATCCGTGCAGCCACAGAGGGCGGCGTGGAAATCGGCTTCAAGGCTCATGATGCCCAACAGATTGTACAGCAGACCGTAAAGGGTGCCGTCGCCCTGCTGCAAGCCACCGGCAATCATCCCGAGGCTGAAATCGACAAGGTGACCACCCCCGGCGGTGTCACCATCAAGGGTCTCAACGAAATGGAACATGCCGGATTCACCTCTGCTGTCATCCGTGGTCTGAAGGCAGGAATGAAAGCATAGGTGAGGAGATTAGCCAATATATTTCAACCTAATATCAAACTTTATGGAAGAACAAATCAAACAGATAGGCGAGCGCCTGCGCGGACTGCGCGACGTGCTCGACATCAGCGCCGAAGAGATGGCTGAAGTCTGCGGCATCAGTGTGACACATTATGAGCAGATGGAGAACGGTGAGAGCGAACTCTCCGTCGCCAACCTCCAAAAGATAGCCAAGCACTACGGTGTGTCGCTCGACGTACTCATGTTCGGCGAAGAGCCCAAGATGAGTTCCTATTTCCTCACCCGAAAAGGACAGGGCATGAGCGTGGAGCGCCGCAGCGCATACAACTACGAGAGTCTCGCCAGCGGTTTCCGCGGCAGGAAAGCAGACCCGTTTATCGTCACCGTGGAGCCCAAACCCGCCGACACCCCCAAGGAGATGAACTCACACAGCGGTCAAGAATTCAACATGGTGCTTGAGGGAACCATGGAACTCACCATCGGCAGCAAGGTGCTCACCCTCAATGAGGGCGACTCCATCTATTTCGACGCCACACAGCCCCACGGCATGCGGACCCTCAACGACCAGCCTGTGAGATTCCTGGCCATTATTTTCTAAGAAAACTTTATTTCCCCCAAAACCGAAATCTCCGGAATAAAAAACAAAAAGACAAGACAAAAATGGTAGAAAGATTCCTCTCGCAGACCTCCTTCACTTCAGTGGAAGACTTCAAGGAGCACCTGCACTTCAACATCAAGGAGAACTTCAACTTCGCCTACGACGTGGTTGACGCGTGGGCAGAGGAACAGCCCGACAAACTTGCGCTGCTGTGGACCAACGACGAGGGAGCCGAGGTAAGGCTGTCATTCAGCGACCTCAAGCAGCGGAGCGACCAGGCCGCCGCCTATCTCATGTCATTAGGCATCGGTCAAGGCGACATGGTGATGCTCATCCTGAAGCGCCGCCTTGAGTGGTGGATTACGATGCTTGCCCTCTGTAAAATCGGTGCCGTCGCCATCCCCGCCACCCACATGCTCACCAAAAAAGATATCATCTACCGCAACAACCGTGCCTCGGTGAAAGCCATTATCTGCGTAGGCGAGGAATATGTCACCAGTCAGATTCTGGCCGCCATGCCCGACAGTCCCACCGTCGATGTGCTCGTCAGCGTGGGTCCCATCATCGGCGAGGGCTTCCATGACTGGAACGCCGAGATTGGTGGGGCACCCGCCTTCGTGCGCCCCAAGCATGTCAACACCAACGACGACACCATGCTGATGTATTTCACCAGCGGGACAAGTGGCGAGCCCAAGATGGTGGCTCACGACCACCTCTATGCCTTAGGACATCTCACCACTGGTGTGTTCTGGCACAACCTGAAAGAGGACAGCATTCACCTGACTGTCGCCGACACCGGATGGGGAAAGGCCGTGTGGGGCAAGTTCTACGGACAATGGTTTGCCGGTGCCGCCGTCTTTGTCTACGACCACGAAAAATTCTCTGCCGACAACATGCTGCGGCAGATGGAAAAATACCGCGTCACCTCGTTCTGCGCACCACCCACTGTCTACCGCTTCCTCATCCGTGAGGACTTCTCACAATACGACCTCAGTGCGCTGCGCTACTGCTGCACCGCCGGTGAGGCGCTCAACGCTGCTGTTTACGACAAGTTCCTGCAACTCACCGGCATCAAGCTGATGGAGGGATTCGGTCAGACCGAGACCACCATGACCCTCGGCACCATGCCGTGGATGGAGCCCAAACCCGGCAGCATGGGAATGCCCAACCCTCAGTACGACATCCGGCTCATCAAACCCGACGGCACGCCCTGTGAGGACGGTGAGAAAGGCGAGATTGTGGTGCATGTGGGTGACCGCAAACCCATCGGACTGTTCAAGGAATACTACCGTGATGAGGAACTCACCCGAGAGGCATGGCACGACGGACTCTACCACACTGGCGACGTGGCATGGCGCGACGAGGATGGCTACTACTGGTTTGAGGGCCGTATCGACGATGTCATCAAGTCGAGCGGCTACCGCATCGGCCCATTTGAGGTGGAGAGTGCGCTGATGACTCATCCCGCCGTCGTGGAATGCGCCATCACTGGAGTGCCCGACGAAATTCGTGGCATGGTGGTGAAGGCTACCGTGGTGTTGGGCAAGGAATGGAAGGACAAGGCTGGCGACGCGCTGGTGAAGGAACTGCAAAACCATGTGAAGCGGGTAACAGCACCCTACAAATATCCACGTATCATCGAATTTGTGGATGAACTGCCCAAAACCATCAGCGGCAAAATACGCCGTGTGGAAATCAGGGACAAGGACAAAGCACAACAGGCAAAATCATGAAACACAGGATAGTCGTAAAAGTTGGCTCCAACGTGCTCACCCGCACCGACGGAAAACTCGACGTGACCCGTATGTCGGCACTCGTCGACCAAATTGCCATGCTCAGGAAACATGGCTATGAGGTCATCCTGGTATCATCGGGTGCCATGGCGTCAGGGCGCGGCGAACTCAAGGTGAGCCACAGTCTCGATTCCGTCGAGCAACGGCAGTTATTCTCCGCCGTCGGACAGGTGAAACTCATCGGACTATACTACGACCTGTTCAGGGAGTTCGGCATCCATGTGGGACAGGTGCTCACGATGAAGGAGAACTTCGAGCCCGGCGAGCAGTACAGCAACCAACGCGCCTGCATGACGGTGATGCTGGAGAACGACGTGCTGCCCATCGTCAATGAGAACGACACGGTGAGTGTCACCGAACTGATGTTTACCGACAACGATGAGTTGTCGGGACTGATTGCACAGATGATGCAAGCCGACACGCTCATCCTGCTGTCAAACATCGACGGCATCTTCACTGCCAATCCCGACAACCCCGATGCCAAACTCATCCGCGAGGTGGCACCCGACTGCGACCTGAGCGAGTATATCCAACCTGAGAAGAGCGCCTTCGGACGCGGCGGCATGCACTCCAAATACACCACTGCCCGAAAAGTGTCACAGAGCGGCATCCGCGTCATCATCGCCAACGGCGAGCGCGAGAATATCCTCACCGACCTCTTCGAGCGGCCCGCCGACACCCCCCACACAGAATTTATCATTTAGCCGGAATCTCCGGATAATCCGGAATCTCCGGAAAAAACAGACACCACCTATATGCAATTAAAAACAATCTTTGAGCAGGCGAAAGCCGCCAGCCGAGAGTTGCTGCTCATCAGCGACCAGCGCAAGAATGAAATCCTCAGAGCCGTAGCCGACGCCATCGCCGACAACAGTGCCATGCTCCTTGAGGCCAATGCCCGAGACCTGGCACGGATGGACCGCAGCAATCCCCTCTACGACCGTCTGCTGCTCGACGAGAAACGCCTGGCAGGCATCGCCAGCGATATGCGCCATGTAGCCGAACTGCCCACACCACTTGGCAAGACCCTTATTGACAAGACCCTTGACAACGGACTTCATCTGCGCCGCGTGTCGGTGCCGTTTGGTGTGATAGGTATCATCTATGAAGCCCGACCCAATGTGAGTTTTGATGTCTTCTCCCTCTGCTTCAAGAGCGGAAATGCCTGTGTGCTCAAGGGAGGGCGCGATGCCGATGACTCCAACCGCGCCATTGTGAGGATGATACAAGACATTCTCGCTAAAGAGGGCATCAACCCCTTCGTGGTGCAGCTGCTCCCCGCCACCCATGAAGCCACGGGCGAGATGCTCAATGCCGTGGGCTATATCGACCTCTGCATCCCCCGCGGTGGAAAGCGCCTCATTGAGTTCGTTCGCGACAACGCCCGTGTGCCAGTCATAGAGACAGGTGCCGGTGTGGTCAACACCTATTTCGACAAGGAGGGCGACCTCGCCATCGGGCAGCGCTGCGTCAACAACGCCAAGACACGCCGCGTGAGTGTGTGCAACGCCCTCGATTGCCTCATCATCCACGAGGAGCGCCTTGACGACCTCGCCGAACTCTGCGCACCGCTCAGCAGCAGCCATGTCGTAATCTATGCCGACGAGCAAGCCTATCGGGCACTCAACGGGAACTACCCCGCCGACCTGCTCCGCCCTGCCACCGATGAGAGTTTCGGTACGGAGTTCATGGACTATATCATGGCCATCCGCACCGTGCCGACGTCAGAGGAGGCCATCCGCCACATCAGCCAGTATGGCAGCGGACACAGCGAGAGCATCATCACCGAGAACGCCGACACGGCAGCCATGTTCGAGGCACAGGTAGATGCTGCCTGCGTCTATGTCAACGCACCCACCAGCTTTACCGACGGCGCACAGTTTGGCCTCGGAGCCGAAATCGGCATCAGCACCCAAAAACTGGGTCCACGCGGACCGATGGGTCTCGCTGAAATCACCACCTACAAATGGATCATTGAAGGGCGTGGGCAAGTGAGACCATAAACACTGTGCTTTTTGGCACGTTTCAGATTTTTTTTAGTTAAAATTGTCTTTCGATGCCATCAATTCGGGGGAAAATAATATCTTTGCATTTTATATAACTCTTTCAGCAATTGAAAGTTGGGCGAATGCACAACAAGAAATTACAATCTATTCCCGAAATGATGGTATCGAAACGTTTTTATCTAATACTGACGGCTTTTATTTTGACAACCGTCATAGGCATGGCACAGGACTTCAAACTGTACATGTCGACCAAGGCGATGGAAATCCCCACCGCCCAGAGAATCAGTTCTCCCGAACTAATCAGAGACTGGATAGAGGTGTCCGACGGCGGCATTTACAGCAACAGGCTCGAGGTGGACAATTTCATCCAGATGATGAAATCGAACAAGATGAAAGGAAGGGAGGAAGCCGAACAGTTCCGCCAGATGCGCGACCGCACCATTCTCGCCTTCCGCATCGATGACGGAGGAAAGAAAAAGGCATACAACATCACAGCCAAACTTGGCAGCAAGTCCAAGAAATTCTCCTCAAGCGGCTATTTCTTCCTAAATCTACCGATGAGTGAGGACTATGTCAACCTAACGGTGAGCCAGGTGGGCGATGCCTCCAACAAACTCAGCATCAAGTGCCAGTCGAAGCCCTTTGGCAATGACAGCATCTACCTGTTCCAACTCGACAGAGTGTGCCAAGAGGTGCCAGAGATCTTCAACCTGGAGATTCTCATGAGCGACTCCACGTATGAGAATTTCCCTATTACCAACCAGAAATTCCAATGTCTCTTCACCACACCGGTACGCTACCCCATCAAGGCATTCCTTGGGATGCCAGATAAGAAACTGGAGCTCAACACCCAGAACTGGATGCCGGGAGTAGGCCTCTCTGAGACGTTCAACAACCTGATTATACGCAAGGACGGCAACTTCGACCAGCACAGCGCAGAGTTTGCCACCTTCAACTGGATTGGCGCCGGACTGTTTGCCAAATACGACACCCTCTTCATTCAGGCACGCAGCACCACCGGAACCCTCATCGAGAACGCCACCGTCAACATACAGAGTATTGACAACGACATGAAACCGGTTGACAACCCCGACGTGAGGTATCTCGGTTACAACAAGCCGACGCATGAGTACATGATTGTCACCAAAGGCAACCCTGCCTACATTGAGTTCATCGCCGATGGGTTCCTGCCCTTACTCTACCATTACAAAGGAGCCGCCGACCCCGTCACTCATGTGCTGAGCATGACGGGCATTTCAGACAACATCACGATGACACCCGGAAAGGTGGACATGAACTCCCTGGCTTTTTTCAAGAAAGAACTGCGATTCGTGCAGAAGAAGGACAACTATCTCAACAGTGCAAAAAAGATATGGGATGCCAATACCGTCTCGATGGACCTCGTGAACCGACCCGCCACTGAGACGGTGTACTTCTCGCCCAACGGAGCGACAGAGGAACTGAAGATGGTCAACGGGCAACTGCTCGATAAATATGCCACACTCGACCTGTCCTACTCTGTTCCTAAGGGTAGTGCCATCAAAGAAAACGGCCAACTGCAGATTGATTTCAAGAACAACACGGCAACTTGCTTTGCCCCCTTCATCGGCAATGAGGTGGTCGATGCCCAAGTCTACAAGGGTCTGCAGCACAGTTATGTGAAAAGCAGTTACGACCTGAGCGACTGCATCCCCAAAGGCGAGACGGCCGCCTTCACACTGAGGAACGGTGATGTCGTAGACACCAGTTATCCACTGCTCTGCAACTTCTCCTTCACCGAGAAGGAAATCAAAGAGAGCGGTGAGCAAGAATCCGAACTCCCCACCAAGAAGGCTGAGGATGAGAAGCCACAGGATCAGCTGGAGAAAGACATGGAGTTGAAAGTGCCGTTCAATATCAACTTCAAGGTCAGTGACAAATGCAAAATCAGCCTCAGTGCCAAACTCGACTATGTCAAGGGTGAGATTAGCTGGAAACTCGTTGTGAAAATCAACGAGTCAGACCCGAGCATCAAACCAGTTATGGATGATGCCAAAGAGAACAACAACATCATCAATTCCTACAAAAATTTCAAGTCTGGAGACAAGACTTACAACTTCAACAGCGGCGTGGTGGACAGCGACAAAGATGTCAACGATATCTTCGGTCAGACCGTCTCCTCCAGTGCCGGCACAAAAATTTCCTTCTTCGCATCCGGCAAGATTCCGTTCACCGGATACATTGACCATCCCAAGACAAATTTCTTCGACTTCGTGGAAGAACTTGGTGGCACCTACGGTTATGGCATCACATACGGCATGACCACGCTTGGAAGTCTGATGCGGGAGAAGAACTTCCCTGAAGTGCTCATCAACGCAGCCGACTATATTGATGATTACATCCGCTTCGGCTTCAAATTGGACTGCTATGTCGGCGGAGGCATAGGCCTCACCACTTTCAACGATGCCTATGCCGACCAACTCTGTGGCCGCGGTGCATACGCAGAGTTCCTGGCATACGTCATCCTCGCTGCATGGCTGGAGATGGGATTCCCTCCCAATCCCATGTTCAATTTCGAAGGCGGCATCCGAGGAGGTGGAAAACTGGGCTTCTCTACCAAGTTGGTCACCTCATTGGACCTTCAGGGCGGCTTTGGCGTGAAACTCACATACCGTGCCCTCATGCAGTTCTATATGTTCCTGGACTCTTTCCTCGGCGGATTCCACAAGTCGGCGGACATCTTCAACTTAGGAGAGTCCAAACTCATCCCCGAAACAGACTTTAATCCCTATCATAAGAACTTCCCCTACTGGCTGCCCAAAGGCGGCAAGACCCGCGCCAACAGCTATGCTCCGCTGCGTACTGCCGTTGACAGCGACTTCGGCAACATCGTCTACGAGGATGTGGCCAGGGATGTAGCGCCTCATTATATCAACGAGAATGCCATCGTCATCAACCACCTCCATGACAGTCAGGTGTATGACGATGATGCCATCGACGTGGTCAGCATACCCAATAAGGAGACCACCAAACTATCGGATGCCGAGCATCTCGCCGTTAATCATCAGATGTCGTCCGACGGCGACCAGAAAATGGTGGTGTTTGAGCAATGCAGCGAGAAAGTGAACCCCGAGAGCGTGACTGACAACAATCTCAACCAACGTTCCATCGAACTCAGCCAGGCATTCAATGTCAGAGCCAGCATCCTCCAACCCGACAATACGTGGACCACTCACAAGGTGTATGAAAGTGATGAGGCCAATCTGCGTCCCGTCGGTGCCATTCAGAAAGACGGCAAGGCTGCCGTGGTGTGGATGAAGGGCATGTACAACGGCATTGGAGAGGAGACCGAATATGCCATGGACAAGAACAGTATGCTGATTGGCGACCTTGTCTATAGCCGCTTCGATGGAAATTCATGGAGCGCACCTATCAGCCTGATGCAGTTGAATGAGGATAGGTCAACCAACAACTACCAAGTCATCATGCGCAAGGACAGCATCCTCATCGCCACGCTTCAGACAGACCATCCCAACACTGACCGTCAGACTACCAAGATCATGTATATCTCCGTCGCTCCCGATGGCAAACAGCAATTCACCGATGAGCCTATCGACGCCTACGGTTTCTCCCTTGCCAAGGTAGGAGATTACAACCTCATCGGCATCACCCATGAGGCCGACACCAGCAAGGCTGATATCTATATGAAGACACTGCGCATGGACGGCAGCAACGAAGGAACAGTGGGTACCGACGTGGGCCTTCAGGATCATTCCCCCGTCGGAGCAAAAATCATCCCCTCACCAAATGCCTACAACATCAACGACTTCGCCCTGATGTGGATAGAGAACACCAGCACCGGCAACAACGAGGATGGCGAGCGCACCTACCTCAACGGATACCGCCGTGTGCTGAATGCCGCCCGTGTCAACCTGCTCGGCGACCTCCATGCCACCACACCCATCATGCTCGGTGCTGACAAGGACAATCTCATGCTGCTCGCCTTTGACGGATACTTCGACGATGATCGTGTGAAGGCTGTCTATACGCTTTCCGACCCTTCCATCTCTGGAGGCACGGTGATTGTAGAGAGCGAAAAGATCTTTGGCAACAGCTTCACCTACGACCTCATCTATGACGACACCCATGTCACCGACAACGTGTATATCCCGCTCAAACTGACCATCAACAATACTGGCACTTCTGCCATACATGCTGTCAAACTGACACTCAACGAACAACAGATTGAGATAACTGATGCTTTCGTGGCTCCCTTCCAGTCGCGTGACTTCATCGTGTCCTACCCCATGGATGAGACTTTCAACGGCTATATTTCCTCCCAAGTGACCGTGATGTATGAAAACATCTTCAAGTCGAATGTCAGCCGCCGCCTGAAGAAAAGCCTCCTCGCAGGTAGCAAGAGCAAATCACTGCTGGTCAACAATATCAACACGGAGTTGCGAGTCATCTCACAAAACGTTGACGACAAAGGCAACAACACCTTCGTGGTGGAAGTCATCAACCACTCGAAAATCAAGTTCCGTGAGAACCAATCGATTGTCGTGGGCATCTTTGACAATCCCCGATTCACCAGAGACCTGGTCAACAAGTCTGCCGTCATCCTGCCCACCTCAGAGTTCATCGATTATGGACTTTTCCAGAAAGCCGTCACCACCATCACGGCTCCCAATGTCACCAACGACTCGGAAGCATACCTGATGGCCACCATCTATGACCAAAGATTTGGCACAAGCGAAGAGTCCATCATCTATGAGGAGGAAAACCGTGAGAACAGCTACCAGACAGTGAGGTTGCTCTCCAAGGGCACGCCCACCATTGTCGACGGCATCAGGCAAGACCTCCGTGCAGAGCGCCAGATGAAAGGCCAGCGCATCTCCTTCACCTATAAGTCCAACGGTATCCTTGTCAGCGGACTGCACTCCCGTGAGACCGTGCGCCTGCATGACATATACGGCAGGGAAATCTATGTCGGCAAGGCCAAGGGCGGTCAGCATCTTGTGCCCATCGAGCGCCATGCATTCTATGTGGTGACTGCCGGCGACGAGAGTCTTAAGTTCCTCTTCTAATCAAGAGAAAATGTCATTTTCGTTTATGACGAAGCAAACTTCTTTGAACCAATGAAAGAATTCAAACATATTCTTCTGGCATGCCTGACAGCCTGTCTGTCCATGTTTCCCGCCTCCGCCCAAACGCAGGCAAACAAAGTGTCGGACGGTGTTCTGACTGACAACACTTATGTCTTCCTGAAAGGAAGAGGAACAAAACAAGAGCCCTTCATCATCGACAGTTATGAAGAATTGGTGGAGTTCAGGGAGTATGCCGCTCTGAAAGGCGACGTCCTATACGTGCGCCTGAACGCTGACATCGATCTGGGCGATGACACCAACTGGGTGCCCATCCGTTACTACGACTTCCTTCATGAGGGCAGTACCATCCCTGGGCAGGAAATGTTTTTCCAAGGGCAGGTGGATGGTGATAACCACAGCATCACCCACATGACTGTCAACAAGACAATAGCTGCCTCCAGCAACAACAACACCTATGTAGGTCTTTTTGGCAGAAGCAACTACCTTGCCACTTTCAAACAGCTGAACCTGAAAGACATCAAGGTAAGAGTGAACTTTGAGAGCAGTGGCCCTTCTCCTAAAGACGTTTACGTCGGCGGTCTGCTGGGTCTCTCCGGCTCGATGATGTCATACATCCATGCAGACGGAGAAATCACCATTGGTGAAGAGCAAACCTCTGGAGAAATTATCAACACCGTCTATGCCGGAGGTGTGGCAGGCAAAGCCACCAACGGATATGTTGACGGTATGGGAGGATACAGCGGCACCCCCGAATGGCTGGAGGCTCATGTCAATATCTCCACACAGAAACCATTAAGTTATATTGGCGGTATCGCGGGGGTAATTGAAAGGAAGGGACTTAGGCAATGCACAGCCTCTGGCACTCTGACAGGCCAAACCTCTCCCGACCTTACGGACATCCACATCGGTGGCATCGTGGGTGATGTGATTATCGATGGTGAAAATGTTGAATTAACAGACTTGTGTACCACCACCCAAATAGCAGGATGCGAAAAAGCAGGCGGACTGGTGGGTGAGGTTTATACCAAAATCAATTGGAGTAACAACACTTACTTGAGCAACTGTATTTCATCAGGTGCCATCTATGGACAATCCTATGCCGGAGGTTTCATCGGCCATTTCATCAATGGCACCAATGACAAAACGAGATGCATATTCAAAACCTGTCTCAACACAGGAACGGTGAGATGCGACAATCCCAACTACCGCAAAGCCTTCATTGGCAACCTCAGCAAGAACAATGAATACAAAGAAATCAGTTTTGTCAACTGCTACTATGACAATCTGATGACGACCGACCCTACCGATTACATTACCCTTTTGGGCTACACATCCGATGAGGACCAACGCGTCAAGGTTTACGGCTATCCCACCGAGGAGTTGACTGGCAAAGCAGCAGAAAGCCATTTTCTCATCACTCCTGAGGACTGGAAGTTCGAGGCGGGCAGATATCCTCAGTTGAAGACCATTCAAGAGACAACAGTTTCGCAGTTGGCTGCCGTACCGATGCTCTTCGAAGGCAGCGACAACGCCTCCCGACTATATCAGGGAGCCCGTCTGCCCCTTGCCGCCATCGCCAGCAACACAGGAGAGTGGACTGCTCCCTTGGGCAACGGCATCATCAGCAAGGGTTCAGTGGAATACGACCGTCTGGTGTCCCAAAACACTGGCTATGAGACCCTCACGCTCACCAGCGGCGGTCATTCCAAGCAACTGGACATCTTCATGGCCTATTCCGCCACCACCTGGGAGGGTGAGGATAACATACCCACAGGCGATTTCGGAGATGTGTTCTCCATTGGCGACGGCGGTTCCCACAACCCCTACATTATCATGAACGGCGGTCAGTTGGCCTATGCCGTGAAAAACAACAAAGAGGGGCAGTTCTACCGTCTCGGCAACGACATCATCCTCAACCGCAACCTGCTCTCTGGTAAGTCGCTCATTCCATGGATTGACACGAAGAAAAAGAATTATGTTTGGAAAGCCGACCTTGACGGCTATGGTTACCTCGTCCACGGCATGTACCTGCCCAATCAGTCTTCCTATGACAGCGGGCACCATCATGGACTGGTAGGCACCATCGCCAATGGCGGCAGCATCCACGACATGGGTATGGTGGAGGCAGTCATCACTGATGACTTCACCCAAGTAGAGGCTCCCGCTTACATCGGACTCTTCGCCGGCACAGTGGAAGAAGGCGGGTCGCTGACCAATTGCTTCGCTTTGGGCGACATCCTGCTCGAGGGAGTTGCCAACGTCTATGCCGGCGGCCTTGCCGGCCAGTCGGCAGGCACCCTGACCGATTGCATGGGGGCCGTCTCTGTGCTCACCACTGGCAACCGTACGGTGATGACCGACAACCAGCAACTAGGCGGCATCGTGGGCAAAGCGACAGGAGGTTTCATGACCAACTGCCTCAGTGTGGGACGTGTCTCGCATTATGATTTCAAGGACACTGAGACCTATTCCTACAAAGGAGGTATCTGTGCCAACACCGATGCCACCTACAGCCAATGCATCTTCGACAACCAGGCGACCTCCTGCGACGCTTCTTCCATCACCGGACAGACAGCGATGACCACCAATAGTCTGACTGATGGTTCGGTGATGGCAACACTCCAGCGCTGGCAGGCAGTGAAAGGGCGTTATCCTATGCTGAAACTTTTTGCCAACAACGACTATGCCATCTTGGCCTCGCTGCCCATCGTGTTCAGCACCGACGAGCGCTCATTCCATGTCAAGACCATCTTCAGCCTGCCCAGTGCGGTGGAATGGAGCCAGCAGAGCGGCACCGACTATCTGCACCTCTTTGCCGACCAAGCCCTTGCTGAACCCCAGGCACAAGGCACTGCACAACTAAGGTCGCAGCTGAAGTCGAAAGATGCCAAATACTTTGCCTTGCGCAACAATTACCTGACTGTGGGCAGCGACGTTCTCCGCGGCATACAGTTTGAGGACCCCAAAGCCGAGGAAGCCTGTGTGGCAGCCTTTGGCAACAACAAGGATTACCTGTCATTGGAGGACGCGCTGAAAGTGACCGATTTCTCCGCCTTCACCCAGCACCAGGCCTCCGCCGACATCGTGACCTTCCCTGAGTTGCGCTATTTCGGGGGCATCACCAACCTGACCGACGAGCTGAAATCCTGCAGCAGCCTGACAAGTGTGACACTACCGGTGTCATTGGAACGCATCTCTGCCGATGCCTTTGATGGCTGCGCCAGTCTGCAGAGCGTCTCCATGCCGGTCAGCCTTACTTTCGTAGCTCCCTATGCCTTCCGTGGTTCCAATCTGAAGGAGATTCTCACCGATGACGGAAGTCACCACTTCATCAGCCGCGACGGCGTGCTCTTCGACACATCCGAGAACCTTGTTGCCTATCCCCCAAAACGGGCAGGCAGCAGTTATATGTACACCTCCCCACTCACGGGCATCAAGAAAGGTGCCTTCCTTGAGGGAGAGCAACTGACCACCCTCTATCTGGGCGATGACTTAGGGCAGTTCATCAACCTCGCTCAAGACGGCATACCCAGTTCGATGCAGGTTTACATCAACGATGCGACAGACTATGAGAGCATTCTCGAAAACTACTGCGACGAAGACCAAAATGCTTATTGGCCCGACTTCTACGACAAAGACCAATTGGGCAGGTACTATCCGCTCACCATCACCAGTGCCCATTATGCCACCATGTGCATCTATTTCGACACTCAGTTGCCTGAGGGACTGACAGCATACTACTGCCGTGCCATCGACGAGGAAACAAAAGAGTTGATATTCCAAAAACTCGGACGTGAGGTACCCGCCACCCTGCCAGTGCTTATCTACGGAAAGGAAGCTGGTGTATATCCACTATTCCCCGACCAGAACCACGACTACAGCGACTATGAGTTACCTGCCAACAGATATTCCAATTACCAAGGCAGCGGTGAGCGCGGCACCAGTGCAGGCGACCAATCAGAAGAGTCTGGCACCACCGAGGGTTCCATTCTGACCCTTGGCCGCAACAGCAAAGGTGAGTTGGGCTTCTTCGCCTACCGCAAGTCGACCGTTCCCCCCTATAGGGCGTATCTCGTTATAGACAAGCTGAACGCGAATCCTTTCACCATCGTCTTTGAAGACAATACTAACGACATCGTCTCCACAACAGCTGTCGCTCCCCGCACCAGTGCCATCTACGACCTGAGCGGCAGGAAAGTGGCCGACAACACCTCCAACACCCGCCAACTGCCCAAGGGCATTTATATTAAGGACGGCAGAAAATTCATCATCAAATAATCGGATATGACACGCTACACATACAATATCATCCCATTATCTTCGGTTCTCGCTGTCTTTCTGCTGACCCTGTTTTCACCAGTCCAAGCAGCCACAAAAGGTTATGCCCTGTGGTGCTTCGATTCGAAGACACTCTATTTTGTGGCGGCGGAAAGCGCTCCCTATACCTACAACGGGAAACAAATGAGCAAAGTCTGGGAAATCAACGACTTCAACATAAGAGGTGGAGCCGCAGCACCCATCTGGATCAACGGAGGCCACAGCAGTGAGGTGTCGGTGGCTTCTGATGTCGAGACCGTCATCTTCGAAGAGAGTTTCACATCCGTGCAACCTTCCGGCCTCTACAGTTGGTTTCATGGCTGCAGCAAACTCACCAGGGTAGAGGGACTGGCCAACATCAACACAAGCCAGGCGAATTACGCCAACAAGATGTTCTATGGCTGCACCAGTCTTAGGGAACTCAATTTCGTGGGATTCGACATCAGCCATATCACCAACACCACAATGATGTTTTATGGCTGTGAAGCACTGGAGACCATCTATGCTGATGGCCATTGGGATGCCGCCCACTCCTCCTTCATGTTCCGGGGTTGCACCTCACTGCACGGAGCAGCCAATTATCAGGCAGATGCCGTGGGAGGAGAGATGGCCAATGACGAAACTGGCTATTTCACCACAGGCCAATATACCTATGCGGTTATCATTTCATCCGAACCTCAACTGCATCTAATCCGCACACCTTATCCTCTGGCAGTAGGTGAAGAATACAAAGGAAAGCTCATTTACGAACTCTTTGAGGGGAGTTCATTCCTAAGCATAACCAATGGAGATATGCCTTGGCATAATTGGGGATTGACAAATGTTGTCGTGGACAGGACATTCCGCAACGTGGCGCTGAAATCGTGCGCCAACTGGTTCAACACCTCACAGGGCAGGATTGTCAGCATCACTGGTCTGGAGAATCTCAACACCTCGGCAGTGACCTCGATGAGTGGGATGTTTGAGGGTTGTGGCAACCTCACCAGCCTTGACCTGAGCCAGATGGACACACACAACGTCACTGATGTGAGCCGCCTGTTTGCAGGTTGCAGTTCACTGACCAACCTCACCCTCGCCGACAACCAGTTTAAGGGCATCACCCAGATGCAGTCGATGTTCAGTGGTTGCAAGGCTCTCAGGACCTTCGATTTCTCCGCCATAGTCACCGACCATGCCGTCGACATGTCCTACTTGTTCCAAGATTGCAGATTTGAGTCCTTCGATGTGAGTGTCCTCCAAACCTCCAACGTGGAGTGCATGAAAGGCATGTTCAAGGGATGCAACAAGTTGACCGAACTGGATGTCAACACCCTCGACATAGGTAAAGTGACCGATGCCAGCGAGATGTTCAGCGGTTGCAGCAGTCTGACCACCATCTACTGCGACAAGACCTGGAGCATCGCCACTTCCGACGACATGTTTGCTGGTTGCACAAGTCTCGTCGGAGCCATCACTTACGATGAGTCAAAGGTGAGCGGCGACTATGCCAACCCCATGACAGGCTATTTCTACTCTGAGATTGCAGGACCCACTTATGATCCACAGGGACGCTTCATCATCCGCAATGCAGACGACTGGGAGACCTTTGCCCAACTGGTCAATGGCGATGACGGTAATCCAAAACTTAACGCAGTGATGATGAGAGATGTCAACCTTGGCGACAAGCAGACCAAAGTGGGCACAGATGACAAGCCCTATGAAGGTACTTTCGACGGAAAAGGCCACCTGCTGACCATCGCATACGTTTCCGAGAGTAATTTCACCGCCCCCTTTGCTTTCATCAAAAATAGTACAATTGAAAACCTGCATGTGACAGGAACCATTCAGACCAGCCACAGGTATACAAGCGGTATTGCCGGATGTGTCGAAGGAGAGAGCACTTTTACCAAATGCTGGTCAAGTGTCTCCATCCAGTCTGACATCAACGGGAATGGTTTCCATGGCGGTATGATTGGAATAATGGAAAACACATCATCCGTCTCCATGACCAACTGTCTCTTCGATGGTAAACTGCTGGGTGAGAACACCACCATTTGCGGTGGATTCATCGGCTTAGCCACGAACTACATCAAGTCTTCAACCCTCTACATGTGCCTGTCCAATCCTGCCAGCATCAGTTTCAATGTTGATCCGATTACGGAGAGGTTCCGTTACTACAGTGGTCCGATGTATGCCTTCTACGATTCAAGCAGCCAGCAACAAATAAACAAAATTGACGCAACATATTCCTTTTACACCAATTCATTTGGCAGTACATCCGGCCAAGGAACATTACATACCGGAACACCCCAAGGAATAGTGGATTCTATGGATCCCGAACACTGGCAATTATTTGACGGCAAACCAGCCCTCAAATACTGAGAAAATCATAAAGAAAAAACTAAGAATCATCATATAATAATATGGAAAAGATGAAAGCTCTATATATTGCTCCTCAGACATACAGCCATCCTTCTACGATGGCCAATACCCCCTTCATGGCTTCTGAACCGGAGGAGGAGGAGTTGAAGATAAAGTATGATGAGACCGACTTCACAGAGGATGCGCTCTCTTCCGAAGCTCATTTCGACTCATCACTGTGGGACTAAAAAATCACCAACATAAAATATTAAGTTATCAATTAAGAATGAAAACATTTTTCAATGTAGAAGACCTTGGTGACCTGCGCGGTGCGTTGGCCGAAGCACAGGAAGTCAAGAAAGACCGTTATGCCTTTCAGCATTTGGGCAAGAACAAGACACTGCTGATGATTTTCATCAACAACAGTCTGCGCACCCGTCTGTCGACACAGAAGGCCGCCACCAACTTAGGCATGAACGTCATCGTGCTCGATGTGAACGCCGGTGCGTGGAAACTGGAGACCGAGCGCGGTGTCATCATGGATGGTGACAAGAGCGAGCATTTGCTCGAAGCCATCCCTGTGATGGGCAGCTATTGCGACATCATCGCCGTGCGCTCCTTCGCCGGCCTCACCGACCGCGAGTTTGACTATGCCGAGACCATCGTGGGACAGTTCGTACGCTACAGCGGACGCCCCGTTATCGCCATGGAGACCGCCACGGTGCATCCCCTTCAGGCCTTCGCCGACCTCATCACCATCGAGGAATACAAACCCGTTGCCCGCCCGAAGGTGGTGCTCACCTGGGCTCCCCACTGCCGTGCCCTCCCCCAGGCTGTGCCCAACTCATTCGCCCAATGGATGAATGCCGCTGACGTCGACCTTGTCATTACCCACCCAGAAGGTTATGAGCTCGACCCGAAGTTTGTGGGTGACGCCCGTGTGGAATACGACCAACGCAAGGCTCTCGAAGGTGCCCATTTCGTCTATGCGAAAAACTGGAGCTGTCCTGGCGTGACCAATCCCGAGGACTATGGCAAAATCATCAGCCGCGACATGAGCTGGACCATTGACACAGAGCACATGTCATGGACCGACAACGGATATTTCATGCACTGCCTACCTGTACGCCGCGGTCTGATTGTCACCGACGATGTCATCGAGAGCGACCACTCCATTGTCATCCCAGAGGCCGCCAACCGCGAGATATCTGCCCAAACCGTCCTCAAACGGGTGCTGGAGTAAAAAGTTCCAACCATCAGTACTATACTCTTAGAACGTTAAGTAGTTAAAGAAGTTAAGTAGTTAGATTTGTCATGTTTAACTACACAGCGAAGTGTGACTTCTTTAACTACTTAATTTCTTTCAACTTATACCATGATGCGACAGTTTTTCCCTATCTCTCACCATTTGTCGCCTTTTTCTATTTTTGTCGCAACCAAATTATTCTTTTTTACTTGATATAGAAAATTCAATATTTCCGATTTTGTTAGTTTTGCAACATTATGAGATTGTGTATTCATATGATTTTGAAGAAAAATAATCATAGAAATCACCTCTCTTATCTTAAAGTATTTTAATAATTTAGCAAAACAACAAATATGAATCGGAAAATTGACTCTATTATGATTAAGGACAATAGCATGGAATGCTATCGATGGGGAACAGGTCTGATGCTCTTCATCATGTCTATGCTCATGCCTCAGATGGCATCAGCAACCGATGTGGACGACGCTTCCAACTATAAGGTAACCCCCATGGGAATACGTGAAATTTCCATTGCATGCCCAATTGTCGACCAGGACGGTGCCGACTGTTGGGTCGTCGATGGCAACCTCATAGTCTCTGTTGATGGCGGTCCCAAAATCACCGTGCTGCATTGGAGTTGTTACGACAACAACGACTCGGGCACGATGCGAACATACGTGAAGACGGACGCCAACGGAGAGGTATACATCACCAATGTCAGCAACAGCAAGCCTGTTCTGCTCACCAAAGGCGTTCAGACGCTTCAAAAAGTTGAGCAGGGTTCCAAATCCTACCTTTATTCACTCAAGGCAAAATGGAATATCCCCGATGATTATTTCGGTAAGGAGTTGAAATTCACATGGGATGTGAAGAGAGATGGCAACGCCAGATACAAAGAGAAGGTGTCTGGATTGCCTGATTTCGAATGGTCGGTACCCGATTCTCCCCCAGTGCTTGATGTAATGGTGTCGGAACCGTTGATACTGCCCGATAATGCGGGCAAGATTCTTGTTCCATGGATGCTGGGTTCGAATGACATTCAGAAAGCCGAGGCATATTACTATGATGTGAACAACCAAGAAGTGCGGATGCCTGTGGACATCAAGAATGGCTCCAACATGGTTTCGCTCGATGCTACAAGCCCTCACCGTGGTTTTTATATTGAGACGGACTACAAAGATACTTATGGCTCGCTCATCAAGAATGTGCGCAACCAGCCTGTGGACATCAAGATGATTCATGCCCCTCTCAATTTCAAAGGATCATTGACAAACGACTCACTGCTGTCGATAATCCTGACTTGGAATATCTTTGCACAAAACGACGATGACCTGCTCGAAAGCGACCTCTTTGAGATACAGAGATCTCTTAACGGCAAAGACGGCAATTACACAACAATTGGTGTGGAAATGCTTGACTTGTCGAAGAGGAACTACTCTTTCAAAGATTCCACCCTGATACCATCGTTGACCGCAGATATGTTTAATGAAGACGGTAGTGTCAAAGACATCTACTACCGCATACGGCGTGCGTGCACTGATATGTGGGGATGGTATCCTGAAAACAACACCGTGGCTGCTTTTAGCATCAAGCCGAATATACCCTCTCTCTTCATGGTCAAGAAAGCGTGGATAGAGAAAGACAGCCAAAACGAATATGCCGTGACTGCTGCTTGGGATTACAACACATACTTGGATGAGGAAGACTGGTTTCACCATCAGTTTGTTTGGGATGATCGTGCCCAAATGAAGCTTAAGGTAAAAATGTGCAACCGCAAAGGAGAAATTGTGGACACCCAAGAATACATCCTCACCAAAGATGAGATTTATGCCAAGAAAAAGAAACTGACTTTCTCGCGGCCTTGTGTCAACTATTACGTGGAAATAACGGTCGACAGAGGGACAAGTCCCATAGGAACAGGCATAAGGGGTATCACCATCAACTCGAAAAATGAATGGGATGACTTAGTACAAGAAATCAGACAGAATTCCCTCAATGCCTTAAAGTATTACGTTCAACTCAACGCTGACTTTGAGATACCTCAAACCAACAATGAGGATTTTCTCATGGGAACTAAAAACAGACCTTTTGTCGGTATCTTCAATGGCAACGGACACACCATCAAGGCAAATGGAAATCCTATATTCAATTATGCAAAAAACGCCAAAATATGCAACTTAAACGTGGTGCAGGAAGGGAGGTCAAATTATCATTATGACAATTTGGCTTGTATGGTCAACGATGCCGACAATGTGGTGGTCAGCAACAGCACAGTGACGGCTGATTTGGACAGGTTCAAGAAAATTGCAGGTTTTGTCTTTAAAGCAAAAGATGTAACCATCAACAACTGTCTCTCAACCCTTAAATGGCGAAGAGATACAGACAACGACTCTTTTGCGGGATTTATCTACAACAGCATTTCGGGCAATACCATTGTCAACTCTTATTTCTGTTCAGACAACCTGGATTCCAAATTTGGCAAAGACTTCTATTATGATGGGGCATGCACCCTCGTCAACTGCTGGTATCCACGCTCTATTAAAGAATACACGTTCACGGATGGACAGGGAAAGGAATATTGGAGAGAAGACCCCGACAATCCTCCACTCACTGAGATTCTCGGCGATCAATGGGAATCTGCAGACAATGTCCCCGGAGACTTACCTTTCAAACTCTCTAAGGTTTGGCCTGTTGTGGCGCCAATAGACACAGAGACCAACACGCTGGTCACATCGGCCATGGGATCGACATTCTACTACGAGTCATCAGGTAAGGTGGACAAGCCTATCACTGCCATCACCTTGCAGAGCAGCGTCGTCATACAATGGTCTGTGAGCGATGGTGCCGTCGATTATTTTGAGGTGATGCGGCGCGAACAAGGCAAGCAGGAATGGAGTGTCATCGCTACTGACCTCACCGAACTAAGTTACGAAGACAAGAAGGTCTCGCCACTTAAAAAGTACGAGTATAAAGTTCGCTCTGCTGTGAACTGCGAAGGCACAAGCTATCACTATTCCGACTCTGTGGCAGGCTTCTGTAAGGAGACTTGCCTCATCGAAGGATATGTGAGATTCTCCGACGGAACAGGCATTTCCAACATCACATTGTCTGTCACTGGACCCAACGGCATTCATGTCGGTGATTACCTGACCGACGAAAAAGGCAAGTTCGTCATCGACAACCTGTCATATTATGGGAATAGTTCTGTCACCTACAAGGTGGGTGTAGTAAGCGAGGACGATTTGAAACTTGAACTCAGTGAATATCAGGTGACGTTCAATGATACAATCAACCACCGGGTGCTCAAGGACTTCATTGTCACCTCTGGATATAGGTTCACTGGTTTTGTGATGTATGAAGGCACGTCGATACCTGTGCAGGGAGCCAATGTTTCCGTCGATGGGCATGACATTTACCTTCCCACAGGCAAATTGCTTGAGACCGACTTCAGCGGCAAATTCTCATTCATTGTGCTGGGAGGCAAGAGAGACATTGTGGTCAAGATGGACGGCCATCAATTCAAAGACGGAGGCAAATTCACACATGTCTTCACCGACAAACTCTCAAGCATCTACTTCTATGACAAGACTTCGGTGAAACTGATTGGCCGCGTGGTGGGAGGCGACACGCAGGGTAACCTGCCTCTTGGACAAAACCTCTCGACCAACAATCTCGGAAGCGACATCACCATGGTTTTGACACTGGAGGGCGACAACGTATCCAATATCGTGTCCGACAACACCAATCCCACACTCGCAGAGCGCGACACCGTGTTTCACAACGGCAAATCAGCAGGCGACTCCAACGACTACATCACAAAGGTGAAGATGTACCGCAAGCGTATCGTCGTGAAGCCCGATTCCCTCACCGGTGAGTTCACACTCATGCTGCCACCGGTGAAATGGAAGGTGCAGCAAATCTACTGTGAAGGATATGCCTCTCTGTTCCAAGAGGGAAAGGTAAGCGATATCATCGACCTCACCAACTGTGTGGAACGACAGCAAATGACATATGAGGGAGCATGGACCAACCACGCCGGAGTCACCATCACCAATCCCATGGTGGAATACAATGCCATCTACAACCGCATCTACCACAGTCCTGTGGAACTGACCTACTCGCAGATGGGCTACTCGACATTCGACTATTATGGCGACTTCAGCTACACTGCCACCAACATCGGCGGCGGTACGGATGTGGTGCCATTGGTCTATCAGGTGCCTGATGAGAAGGCAGGCAAGAGCAGTGGCAAAGTAATGAAGACCAAATACACCTTCGAACATCCTGTATTCACGGTCAACCGCAAATACACTTACAAACTGGCTGCTGTGGAGCGCTATTATTGGAACAACAACCACTCGAGCGACACCGTCGACTTGGTGCAGATGAATGGTGGAAAGGTGAGGGTACACAATGGCTTGTACAGCTCCACCCATTTCGAGGATATCGACCTCGATGACCATGGCGAGGGTTACATGGATCTTGAGGTGGCTCAGGTCAACTACAACCTCACGAAAAAGGATGCGCTCCGCACCGTGACCATGACGCTTGACCTCGACGGCAAGACTTATGAGGCAGAGCCGCTCAAGGCTTACATCTTCAATTTATATACCTTTGCTGGAGCAAGCGATGTGCTCAATTCATCAAAGCCCACACTCGTCGATATCCTGCGCGACCCACCGGGAGGAGGCAGTTTTGCCACCTTGTCAAAAGGTTCGACACTGAAATACACCTATGCCATGGACTTAAAATGGTCGGCAGGTGTCTCCATGGACTTCAAGACAGGAACAGGCATGAACAACTACTACGGCTTCGTGATGAGCACTTCGGCTGGCATGTTGGGACCATCCTATGGTGTGATACAGGATTCCAAGACAGGATTCCAATACAAGAATGACATCTTGTTCTCCGGCAAAGGGAACAGGGCCTTCGAATACACCATGACCTCCACAGAGGACATCTCCACCAGTTCGGCTGCCTCCATGGTTGGCGCGCCCGCCGACATCTACATTGGAATGGTGCAGAACAACGTCGTGAAAAAAGGCGTTACCATCAGGGCTATCCCCGACAGAATCTTCAAGCAGATGGAAGGACGTCTCCCGGGAGCCATTTTGCCCGACGGCAGCAAGGACAAAGCCGGCACTATGGTTGAGATAGCATGTGGAAAGGATGCCAATGACAGCATCTACCATCTCGTGCGCGACGAATCGCTCGTGCTCGGTGCCAACATAGAGTCTACTTTCGTCCACTCGCAGAATTACATCATCAAGCAACTTCTGCCCGACCTGGTGGAGAAATGCCGGTCGCTCATGTTCATCGGCACACCTGATGAGGCTCAGGCACAAGCCAACGCCACAGGCAATAACGTGTATCTCTCATTGAGAACTCCCGATGACGAGAACTTCGCGATGATGAACTCATCGTACTATACACTTAAGATGCACCAGTCCGATGAACGGAAAGAGGACATGAACTACTGCGTTGTCACACCTAATGGCGACATTGATCCCGTCCAAAAAGATGAGGTGCAGAAATATTGCGGCATCATGTATGAATGGATCAATATGATTGTCCGGAATGAGGAGGAAAAACTAAATGCTGACGAGCTTGTGCAGAACATCGATGTCGATGGCGGCTCAAAGAACAACTATTCTGAGAATTTTGAGACTTCTTACTCGACCAGCTCATCGACAATCTGGCCACTCGGAATCAATGCCGACAACTTCCTCTCTGCCACAGGCAATGAAGGAGAGAATATTGCTAATGCTTTGAGCATATTTGGCAATACTTTCGGAAAGTTTTACATCAATATTCTGCAAAAAGCGATGAAAACCAGCGACATCGAGGCCGATTGGTTGTCATCTGAAACAGAGGTCAACTTTACGGGCAGCAGCTTCAAGTATCTCTTCTATCCTGTCATGTCCTATGATGTCACGCCCAACAATACGACAAAGCAGACGTACAACCGCAAGGAGTCATTCTCCATCAGCATGAACAATGCCTCACACCTTAATGTTGATGTTTACCGCGCCAAGTCGGTTGTTGGCTCCACCAAAAAGAGCAAAGACGTGATGGACGTGTTCACCAGCCAGAACTTCTACGCTCAAGTGGATTACAACAACGATTACCTAAAAAGGCACCTTGACCTGGGCTCAAATGACACCCCAGTCAGGTTTGCCCGTGGCTTCGTCTACCGCACACGCGGGGGTGCTACCGCACAACCTTGGGAAGATGAGCGCAAGACCGTTTTCTACAATTCGGGAACGGTGCTCGACACACGGACAAAGAAGATAGAGAACCCCAAAATCACACTCGACAAGCAGAGTATCAGCGGGGTGCCGTATGGAGAGCCTGCACGTTTCAAACTCTATATGACCAACGACAGCGAGGAGCCCAACTCCGTGACCGGTGGCCTCTCCTATTACAATCTCTACCTCAACGACGCATCCAATCCCAATGGTGCGAAACTGATAATCGACGGAATACCACTTTCAGGCAATCCGCGTGAGATTTATGTTCCGTTCGGCCAGGTGACAGAAAAGACCCTTGAGGTGTATGCCGGAGAAGAATTCGATTACGAAGGATTGCAACTGAGTTTGATATCCAAGGGTGATTCAAAGACCTTGGACATGGTGAAATTCGACGTTCACTTCCTGCATACGGCAGGCGCTGTCAACATCTCCACACCAGGCGACAAGTGGGTGATGAACACCGATGCGCCATATCATGAGAAGAGAGGTTATTTCCTGCCTGTCAAGATTGACGGATTCGACCGCAAGCAGAAGAACTTCGACCATATAGAGTTCCAGTACAAAGAGTCGTCACGCGGTGATGACCATTGGACCAACCTCTGCTCATACTATGACTCTGACACGCTCATGGCAAAGGCGAGCGGAAACAAGTTGAAGATTCCCGACAACGGATACATCAGCACTGAGTTCTATGGCGAGGGTATCGTCATGGAGATGGCTTATGACCTGCGTGCCGTGCTTTTCATACGCAATGGAAACGGCTTCATCACTTCCTCGTCGAAGGTCCTCAGTGGAATCAAAGACACCAGGCGACCAAGTCTCTTTGGCACACCTGAACCTTCCGACGGAATACTTGATATCGGGGAGAATGTCATATTCAACTTCTCCGAAGACATCCAGCACAACTACCTCGACCAAAAGACCAACTTCGAGGTGAAGGGTGAGGTAAACAACGACAATGTTTCCGAGGCTGTGTCTATTGAGTTCCAAGGCGAAAGCAGCGTTGAGACGGATGCCATGCGCAATTTCACCGGAAAGGACATCACCATCAGCATGATGGTATTGCCCGAGTCTACCGGCAAGCCCATGCCGCTCTTCTCACACGGGACCGACAACAAGAAACTGCAATTCTGGCTCACCGAAGACTTCAGACTCAAGGCAGTGGTCGACGACCAGAGTTTTGAGACGGAAAAAGCTGTTGAGTTTGACACGTTCAAACAACTTTCCATGGTCATCCGCCAACCCGAAAAAGAGCAAGATCCATGCACACTTACCCTTTACAGCGGCGGAGTGTCCTATGGTGAATACGATTTGGCTGTACCTTACACCGGAACAGGCGCGCTCATCTTCGGACGCACCAATGAGAAAAACAGAACCGATGCCAACTGTTCCTTCTACAAAGGACGCATGATGGAGGCAAGACTCTGGTACCGTGCTCTCACAGGTATACAGATAGGCACCGTCTATGGCAACAAACGCCTCACAGGATATGAACTGGGGCTTGTGGACTATTACCCGATGAACGAGGGTGAGGGCGACCATGCTGTCGACAAGGCACAGGGAGCACATGCGCGGCTTTTCGATGCCTCATGGGTACAGCCACGGGGTATGTCGCTGCACCTCGACAAGGAGGACAAAGGCATGGCGCTCAGCCAGGATGCCTTCAACCGTACCGATGACGAGGACTACACCCTCATGTTCTGGTTCAAGACAAACAGCGAAGGACGTGGCGCGCTCATCAGCAACGGTTCCGGTCAAGCTTCCGATATCGATGCCCGCAACCAATTCTTCATCGGTTTCGAGGCCGAGCGCCTCTACTACCGCTCCAATGGCATGGAGATAGAAATCACCGGCGACTACAGCGACAACAAGTGGCATCATTACGCCATGACGGTGAACCGCTCAAGCAATATAGGCAACATCTATATGGACCGCGAACTTAAGGCCACCTTCTCCGTGGATAACCTCGGAGGTGTATCTGGCGGTTATCCCATGCTTGGGGCTACGCTCCACAAGACTGTCGACGGCAACGTTGTGGAAGATACCCAAAACTGGTTCAAGGGCAACATCGACGAGATCTGTGTCTTTGAGCAGGCGCTGCCGCTCTCGCTCATCAAGAGTTATAGCCTCAAGAGTCCTTACGGTGATGAGGCAGGCCTCCTGACATACATGGGATTCAGCCGTCAGGAAAGACAGCAGAACAACAACCTCGAATTTGTTCCCTACGTCTATAGCCAGCGCATCTACAAAGATGACCAAGGCAATATGAGATACGAACTCGACCCGTTGACAAAACAGCCCACCAACACGCCGGTGCGCGACTTCATCTTTGATGAATCCTCAGTGAAGCCCCAGGACGTGATGGCACATATCGACCAGACGGAAGGCGCTCCTGTGAAGCCTTATGAGGAACTGAAGAATCTCAACTTCAGTTTCGTGGGACGCGACAACCAACTGCTCGTGAACATCGATGAGCCAACGGAGTATATCAACAAGCGCAACATCTATGTCACAGTAAGAGACATTCCCGACATGAACGGCAACGCCATGGCTTCTCCAGCCACCATCAGTTGCTTCATCGACCGCAACCCGCTGCGATGGAAGGAGAAGACCCAGAAGTATGTCATTCCTTACGGAGAAGGACAGGTCTTCGACGTGCTGATCAAGAATGTCAGCGGAAGCGCCCATACCTATGAGGTGACCAATACGCCGAGGTGGCTGACCGTCTCGCCGATGACCAACACCATATCTGCCAAAGACGAGACCCTGCTGCAGTTCAGCGTCAACAAGAACCTCAATGTGGGCACATACGACGAAATCATCTACCTCACTGATGAGAACGGCCTCTCGGAGCCGATGTCACTAAGCGTCACCATCTATGGAGAGGCTCCCGACTGGGAGGCCAGCAGAGATTTGCGCCAGTACACGATGAACATTGTGGGACGTGTCGTGATGGGAAGCCACGACAACAATCAGTTGGTCACCGACTCACGTGACGTTGTTGGTGCGTTCGACCGCAAGGGCATATGCCATGGCGTGGCCAACATCTCCTATGATGAGCAGACCGGCAGCAGCATGCTTTACCTCACGGTATACAACAACTCGACCCAAATCGATGAGCTCTACTTCAAACTATGGCACTATGCCACCGGCAAGGAGATGATTCTCACCAACTACGACAATATCTCATTCGTTCCATCCAAGCTCTACGGCTCCAAGAACTCGCCTTGCATATTCTATGCTGACAATCAGTATGTGCAGACGCTTCACTTGGAGAAGGGCTGGAACTGGGTGTCGTTCAATGTCTATTCCGAAAGTTTCAAAGACCTCAACCGGCTTCTCGACGGCTTCGACTGGCAGAATGGTGACATCCTCACCGACAACACCAACAATATGACGCTGGTCTACTCCGACAACCACTGGACGCTCTCCGAGAAGATTGAGAATCTCTCCATCAACCCCAGGAACTTCTATGCCGTGAGGGTCAGCAAAGACATCACCGTGCAACTGGCAGGATATACTGTCAAGGACAAGAGCGACCGCACCATAAAAATCAATCCGGAATGGAACAGCATAGGATACACTCCAATGGTCAACCTGCCCGTGGAAACGGCTCTTGCCGGTTACTTCCCGTATGCCAAGGATGGCGACATCATCAAGAGTCACGATGAGTTTGCTGTCTTCAACGAATACGGCGGAAGCGGACACTGGGAAGGCAGTTTGCAGTACATGAAACCCGGAGAAGGATACATGCTTTACCACAACAGTACCGACAAGGTGACGTTTGAATATCCGTTCTACGAACCGGGAAGCATGTTTATCGATGCCAACTATGCCCCACCATCTCCCAACATGCACCTGTCTATGGCGAACACCATGTCGCTCACAGCAACTGCTGTAGGGGTGACACTGGAGCCTGGCGACAAACTGCTCGCATTTGCAGATGGCGATTTGCGTGGTGAAGCCACAGTGGAGTCCGACAGCATCTTCTACCTCAGCATCGGTGGCGACCACCAGCAAGGCATCTCATTCGCCATCGAGCGCGAAGGTGAGATTGTAGCCACTACACCGGAGGTAATCACCTATACCACCAATACCGTGATGGGTAGGAAAGACACACCTACACGCATCGATTTCACTCAGACTGAAGCCAAGCCACAGCAAGGATGGTATACCCTCGAGGGTGTCAAACTGCCAAGCCGTCCGACAAAGAAAGGTGTCTATATCTTCAACGGCAAGAAGATTGTGATAGAAAACTGACGATTCGCACTCAATGAAAGATGAGAAATATGAAAAAGAACGATCTATTCGGTTTGATGATGCTCGCAGCCCTCACACTCATGTGGGGCTGCAGCTCATCCGATGACAACAATGATGATGATGTCACCCCTGCACAGACGGCCCTGAGATGGACCAAGACCCAGGGAGCACCCAACTGGGAAATCGACTGGTCGGGCAATGACAGTCCTCCTCAATGGACGGCACCCTCACCAGAAAAGTATGAGACATGGATGATACTGATGGTCACCTTGCAGCCAGAACTGGTACCCTACTGTACGGACGATGACTTGATGGCAGCATTCATCGACAATGAGTTGAGAGCTTTGACTGGTCCTGGAGTAAAAGTGGGAACTAACACGAAAAAAGTCTCGTTCATCCTGAAAATAATGGGCAATGAGACAGCTGATGTGAAAGTGAACATGACCCTGAAATATTATTGCAGCAAACTGAAGCAGACGTTCACCATCACTGGCAATGAACTGTTCTTGCCAGAGCAGGTGTATGGCGTGGATCAGGACTATATACCCAACCTGTTGAAAGGATGCCCCAGATACCCTGTACAAATGCAACTCTCATTGCTTTTCCCGCAGCCGATGCCCAAGGAACTGCAGCCCAATGCTGCTGATATCATAGCCGTCATGGTGGGTAGTGATTGCAGGGCCATGACCACAGTAGGAGAAAATCTGCTCGCCAGTCCTGTGAACCTTATGGTGAGTGCAAAACAGGAAGGTGAGAAAGGCACCATCTACTATTTCAGCGCACGTGAGAATACAGTTTGGAACACTGGAGTGACAGTGGACATCACATCAGCAGCTCAACACCTGATGATGAAATACTGACTCTACTTCCACAAGTTGAGGGATAACACCCAACATTTAGGATGTGCCTGAAGCCGAAACTTCAGGCACATCTTTTCTGCTGATATAGATGTATAGAGCTTATTCAACCATCATTTGTCAAAATTGCTCTTTTTTTGATTTTTCCGACGTTATTTTTCCAAAGTTACAAGTTTTTTTATTATCTTTGCATTCTCTACTACTCAAGAACTATCATTTAACATGAAAAGGCCTATAACTCTATTACTATACAGTCTACTGTGCATATGCTTATCTTCAGCAGCTTGGGCACAAGAGAGCCACGTATTGGGATATTGCTCCGATGACCTCACCGGAGCTGCAGCCTTTGGAATCAACTCTGAAGTGCGTCTTTCTGGTGCCATCCGCCTACCGATGAGTACGATGCAGCGATATAAAGGCGGCCGTGTCACACACATCAAGGTTGCACTTGGCGAAGGAGTGGAAAAACCATCCGTGTGGATTCGCACATCACTGACTGAAAGTTCGAAAGTAAGCCAAAGCATCAGCCAGCCCGTCAACGGATGGAACGATGTGCAACTCAACCGCCCGCTCACCATCGATGGCAGCGACCTCTATATCGGTTTTACCTACACCCAGCCAGCGGGCGTGAAAGGCATACTCACCAAGGGCGAGGGCAATGCCAACACCTCACTGCTCGCCATCGACAACATATGGGATGACTTCCACAATGATGGTGTCGGCATCCTTTGCATCCAGGCTGTGGTGGAAGCCGACCTCCCGGAACACGACCTTGGTGTCATTGCCGTAGAGACCGACAGTCTTTTCTACCATCAGTCTGGTCAAGTGCAGGTCACGGCAACGATAGAGAACCTGGGCACTGGCAACACCAATGGTTATTATTTGGCATGGAGCATCGACGGACAAGTCGTCAATGCCGACAAAATCCTTTATGAAGCCCCTGCTCCTGGCGAGACCTTCACCGCACACAAGACATTCAATCTGAATACTCTCAGTGAGGGTGCCCATAAGGTGGAAGTCATTTTGAATGGTGGCGAGGCTGATGAGAAAACCGACAACAACATCTGTCAATCCAACTTCTATACCTACAAGACCTGTTACGGCCACAAGGTGCTGCTGGAGCACTTCACATCGCTGCCCTGCGTCAACTGCCCCCCAGTGGACCAACTGTTGGAGAGCGTTGTCTCCAAACGCAACGATGTGGTTTGGGCCGCCCACCATGTGGGATACCGCAACGATGAGTTCACCATTGATGCCAGTGAGCCCTACATCAAGTTTGGTGTCCTTGGCAATCCCTATGTCATGCTCGACCGATACCCTGTCGGTGAAGAAACACCCGCCTTCACCATCAGCAATTACACCGCCGACCAACTCAGTGCCACCTTTGACAAGACAAGTCAGCGGCCCGCCTTCGTGCAACTCGAAGCACAGCTTGAGGCTGAAGGCAGACAATTGAAAGCCACAATTGGCGGACAGGCATGGAAATGTTTCCAGGAACTCTATCCCCGTGCCACAATCAACGTATTCATCGTAGAGGATGACGTGCCAGCAGTCGGTTCACAGGCAGGTGACTCCAACAAGAAACGCCACGACAACATCGTCAGAGCCATCCTCACAAGGCAGTCGGGCGACCTGCCCACCTGGACGGAAGCGAATACCTTCGCACAAACCTATACCGCCGAGGCTGATGCCTCATGGAACTTAAGCAACCTCCGCGTGGTGGTGTTCGCCACCGCAGCAGCCGACCGCAGCACCGGCTATCCCACCGGCGAGGTGCTCAACGCTACGCAAGCCCCCATCAGTCTCCAAGCCCAAGCCACACTGCCCTACCGACAGACTTTCGACGACGTGAGCGACTTCGAGACCTTTATTGTTGAAGATGGGAACAACGACGAGTCTACCTGGCAATACGACGACATCATGTTGGCTGCAAAAAGCGAGCGCAATTATGATGCCGACGACTGGCTTATCACACCGGCATTCGAACTGAAGAAGGGACAGACCTACCAACTCAAGTTCAATGCATACAACGAATTGGAAGATACAGAGACCATCGACATCTTCATGGGAACCGGCAGTACGGCATCCGCTCTGACCACCAACATCATGCCGGCCACCACTGTCACCGCCATCACCGCCACGACCTTCACCGTCACCTTCGTGGCCGACAACACCGATTTCTACCGCATCGGTTTCCACCACCGCACGACAGGCAATCCCTACTTCAATTTCCTCTACATCGACAATATCACCCTGGAGGAAGTCACCAGTCAGGCGGCACCAGCAGCCGTCACCGACCTTATCGTGACACCAGGTGAGAAAGGAGCTCTCTCCGCCACCATTACCCTACGCACACCAAAGCAGACCATCGACGAGCAACCACTCACCCAACTGAACAAGGTGGACCTCTACCGCGACGGCCAACTGCTCCACTCGTTTGCTTCCCCGGCAATAGATGCAGAGCTTACCTATGACGACACGGAGGGACTCTCCAACGGCAGCCATACCTACAAGGCCATCGCCGTCAACAGCAAGGGCAGCAGCAGTCCGACAGAGACCACCACCTATATCGGCATCGATGTACCGGGACCCGTGGAAAACCTTCATTTCACCTACGACTACGACACCCACAAGGCCACCGTCTCCTGGGATGCGCCCTCCATGGGCGCCCACGGCGGCTATGTCGACACCAGCAACCTACGTTACAGCCTGCGCAAATACCCCATGTCATCGGGCAAGACCATCACCGCCCCCATCAGCACCACACACTATGAGGAGGAATTCGACATCGAATGGCTCATCGCCGCCGCAGAGGAACGCTACCGTGAAACCGAGGAGGCCTATGGGATTCCCGTGGCCCATACCATCGTCATCGACGGGCAGGGACTGACTTACTACTTTGTGAAAGCCATCTCCGACATCGGTGAGGGAGCAGAGACCACCTCCGAATCACGCATCATCGGCGAGCCCTACCCACTCCCCTTCGCAGAGTCGTTCTCCGGTGCCATACCAAGTCATTTCTGGCACAAGCCCGTCACCTCTCTCCGCAACCGCTGGTATGAGATGTCCGACAACCGCTACTCACAGGACGGCGACAATGGATTCCTCGCCTATACCGTCTCTGTCATCGAAGGCAATGACACCAACATCGAGGAGACAGCCATCGCCCATACCGGTAGGCTTGACCTGTCGAAAGCCACCACACCAGTCATCTCGCTCTATTACTTCATCCCCTACACCATGAGTCACCCGCTGAACATCAAGGTGTCTGACGACGGACTGAATTTTACCACCATAGGCACTATCGACACTTCCGATGAGACAATGACGGGCCGCTACGTGCGCGCCATCATACCACTGACGGGCATCAGCAATCCCAGCAGTTGCTATGTAGGACTGGAAGGCACGCTCACCAACAGTTCGGAACTCATCTATGTGGACAACATCACCATTTACGACCAGAAGAACTACGACCTCGCAGCCCATCTCGCCCACCTGCCCTCACACCTATGGAGCGGCGAACCACGCATCGTGAAAGTGGATGTGAGCAACATTGGCGAGACCGACGTGGAAGCAGAAGCCTATGATGTGGACATCCTCGTCGATGGCCAACTGTGCGGCCATGCCTCTGGAACCACTGTGAAAGTGGGTGAGACAGAGACCGTCAGTGTGGCTGTCACCGCCACCGTCAACATGGCCTCCACCAGTGAAATCTTCGCAAGGGTGAATTACGCCGCCGACGAGAACACAGACAACAACACCAGCAATACCGCCAACATCAAGGTGAGAACTCCTTCGTTCCCCGTGCCACAACATCCCGTCATCTCCAGCGGAGTCTCCATCCTCTCATGGAATACCCCTGAGCCACCCCGCAGTCAAGATGAGACGGTCACCGAAAGTTTTGAGGACTATGAGGACTTCACCACTACTGACCTCGGCGACTGGGTGCTGATTGACGGCGACAAAAACCTTACCTACAGTTGGGGCGAAGACTACAACTGGCCCAACCGCACCCGTCCACATGCCTTCATCGTCATGACTCCCGCAGAAGTGGAACTGTCAAACGGCGGAAAGGGACTGAGTCCCTCATGGCAGGCTCACAGCGGTGCCAAGATGCTCATGTCGTCGAGCAGCTACGAGGCCAACGACTGGCTCATCTCCCCCGACCTGTCGGGCAGTGCGCAGACCATCACTTTCTTTGCCCGGGGCACCAACAGTTACGCAGAGTCGTTCGAGGTACTCTATTCCACCACCGATAATGAGCCTGAGAGCTTCACTGCCATAGGAAAGACTGTAGCCTTCAAGGGAGCAGAATGGAAACAATATACCTACCAACTACCTGAGGGCAGCCGCTATTTCGCTATCCGTAAGGTGACCAATGACGGCAACATGCTCTTCATCGATGACATCACATTCGTTCCTGAGACCCATGCCCGCCAAGACCTGACCTTGTTGGGCTACAACGTCTATTGCGATGGTGAGCGCATCAACGATGTTCTCATCACCGGAAACTCTTTCGGTGAGATTGGCAATGGCGACTATTACGTCACCGCCGTCTATGACAAGGGAGAATCCGCCTTGTCTGAGAAAGCCATCAGAAACCAGACAGGAATCCGTGAACTCCCAGCAGATACAGAAAAAACTTCCCGTCTCTACGACCTCATGGGCCGTCCTGTATCAGGAAAACAGAAGGGCATCTACATACAGGGAGGGAAGAAGGTGATTAAAAATTAAAATTGGAGAATTATATATTTAAATCTATCATTTATGTTTAACCTATTAAAAGTACTAACGTATGAAGACTAGAATTTTACCTATCCTCATGATGCTACTGACAGTGGTAGGCATGGGTAGCGCAAGAGCGCAGACAGTCATCTACTCTTGGGACCAAGGCGTTGAAAGCGGAGGTGTTGCGACTTCTACGAAAGACAACGAACATGTCGGCAATACTCAGAACATCAAAGACGGTGATGAGGTTGTGGCCTCTTACATCACCTTACGCTTGAGCGGCAAGGCTGACTATTCTACGGATTATGTCACCATTACGCTCGACAAAGCCCTTGCAGGAGGTGAGACGCTCAGTGTCACTGCTTTCCGCAACAAAAACGATAAGGAAAAGAAGAGCGGATTCTTGGCTAAGTTTGACAAAGGCGGTGAAGTGACCACCTCGACAGGATTGGAGTATGTCAATGTCGACAGGTCTGACGCCTCAGTAGGCGACAGCAACCGAGGCACAGAACCCAACACCTGTGAGTTTAAGATTCCCGCAGAAGCTGCCGGCAGTACGGTTATCACTCTGACCCGTGCCAACGGGCAGACGGGAACCAACCTGTACATCACCAAGTTGGTGATTGGCGAGGGCGGTGACGAACCCATCGAACCCGTCGTGACCATCGCCAAGCCGACCTTTGAGGTAAACGGCGTGAAGTACGAGAGCGGCGCTACAGTGGAAGGTCTGAAGACAGGACAGCAAGTCATCATCAATGTGGAGGACGGCATGTATATCTACACCAACTGGAGCAGCAAGACTGGTGGCAAGAAAGAAACCTACTTCGTC
>JAGCXX010000172.1 GCA_017961115.1 Prevotella sp.
AAAGAACTGATCAACAACTGTGAGTATGTGCCCACTGACAACAACATCAAAGGCCTGGTGTTTACGGGTCCCAACAAACAATCCATCTTCCTGCCATCTGGTTATTGGGCTTATCTCGGAAAATTGGCTGATGTCACATATAATCGACAGAACTATTACTCGGGGTACTATTGGACATCCTCGCAAAACATGGACTACTACTATCAATTGGGCTTTGGCTATGTCGGCAATGTGAATCTGGCTTTCGCGCTTGAATTTAATGCGGTGCCATACAAATATTATGTCCACGAACCCATCGAATACATTGACGTTTGCGAATACAGAAATGGCGGCATGAACATCCGACCCATTCAGAACGTAACCTCTTCCATGGAAATGGCACAGGATAATGCCACTCCTGCCTCCAAAGGCGTTTTCTCCATCCAAGGCACAAAGATTTCCGATGACACAAGATGTCTTCCACATCTACATCCCGGCATCTACATCGTCAACGGAAAGAAATACGTCATCAAATAATCCCTGCCAATAAAACCAACACATGGCAAAAATCGGATATGCCCGGGTGTCGACCCGTGTATCACGAGGACGGGGAATTTGATACAAAGGTC
The DNA here is from genome assembly GCA_017961115.1 of Prevotella sp. Classification (GTDB taxonomy): domain Bacteria; phylum Bacteroidota; class Bacteroidia; order Bacteroidales; family Bacteroidaceae; genus Prevotella. The sequence continues at coordinate 609 of JAGCXX010000172.1, forward strand.
AATACATTTCTTTTCATATACACTATGAACTATGAATTATGAACTATGAATTATGAACTATGAATTATGAACTATGAATTATGAACTATGAATTATGAACTATTTCACGTATTTCCTGCCGTTTTGGATGTAAATCACCTTCTGAGGCGTTCCTTTCAGCCGCCGGCATCCCTTTTGGGCGGGGATGCTCGCGCTACCGTGTGGGCATAGGAATCAAAACTGTCCCTGCAATTCCACGCTTCTTCCCCCATCCGCATAGGCGGACACCATAGGCAACAATCTTTTGAAAATGATTACCATTCTTGATTTTTATAAATCAGATAAAGATAACTCTCCAATATTCTCAATTTTTGTCATTTTTTTGATTTTATAAGTTAAAGAATCATATTCTACTTTTATTGTTGAAAAAACAATAGTTTTCCTGCTCGAATCATAATCTGCTGTAATAAGATAAGGCCTTACTACTTCTCCTTCTGCCACCAATCTCCATTGGTCATCCACTTGTTTGTAGATTTCGATAGACCAAATAGGAAGCCCTGAACCAACAGGTATAAAACGACAAAACAAACAGTTCTCATCTATTGTCATACTTTTCGTGTAATGATTTGAAATATATTTATTTTTCTCAAACACCTCTTTCAGTTGACAAGTATCACTATAAACAACTTTTTTTATACATACCTCACATGCCCATTCTATTTTTTTTGTATAGATATTTTGACTAAATGGTTTCATGCAAATTAATAAAAATAAGATAATTAAACTCAATATTACTTTCTTTTTACCCATAATAAAATACCTCCCCCATTATAATTTAAAGTAAAATCAGAATATCTATAACAATGATCAGCCCTTTTAGGATTTTTAATGGTTCTACCAGATCCATCTACATTTTCAACAAGCCATCCACCATGTTTTTGTGACCATAATCCACCTTTGTCTTGCCGATACTTCTTGGCTGCAAGGCTAGCGTTGCCGAGCGCCTCAAAAATCTCGTCTGGAAGGTTCTGGTAGTAAAGTAGCTCTGCTTCCTGGTAATAGACCCTGCTTAGGTTCCAAAAGTCACAGTCAGCAGAGGCGGTGTCCGCAGCTGATGCAGCATCTTCATATGCTTTAAGGGCAGGTATAGCTTCCCCCATGTCATAATATGCCCTTCCGAGGAGGTAGTGCGCCCACATTCGCTCGTTGGGTGTGCCGTGGTGGTCGAAGTAGTCGGTGAGGATGAGCTGGAGGCTGTCGGAGTGGAAGACGGTGTCGCATTTGTTCTGCGCCATGAGGCGCAGTAGCTGCCATCGACGGAGGGTGCTGCGTGAGAAATCACGGGATGACGGTTCCAAGGAGTCGAGTATGGCGAGTGCGGAGTCAGGACGGTCGTTGATGATGGCCTGTGCCGCATCAAGGGCGGCACGCTCCTTCCCGTTGCCCACGCAGGCAGCGAGAATGATGGTGGCGACGATGATGTATAATAGTTTCCGCATGTTTGTCAAATAAATGCAAAATTATGGAATTAATATGAAACTTCCAAATAATAGAGCGTTCCTTCATGATAACCTTTTAGAAAATGTATCATTCTGCAATCGTCGTACAAACGCTTTTGGGGTGGATAGCACAGCTAAATAATTACTGATAGCACTACGATAACCCCTCAAATTGGTAAGGATGGTGAAGAACATAAGGGTGCCCAGATAGACCTGATTATTGACCGTGGTGATAGGACACCCTGTTTTTGATATGTGCCATGATTGAGATAGCGGTGCATGCTATAGGATTTTCACTCTTATACCTACCATTACGGTGCGCCCCCTGAGTTGATATTCGCCATTGAAGCGGGTGACGCCCTTGTCTGTCACAGTCCTGAACTGCTTGGTGTTGAATATGTTGAGACACTCTAAGCTGATGATTGTCCTCTTGAGGTGATATTCTACGTATTCGTTAACATACAGGTTGTTCCGATTTTCAGAGAAATAATTGTTGTAGTAGTATTTTGCCTGCGTGTTGAATGAAATGCTTTTTCCTGCCCACAGGACGAGTGAGGTGGAGTTGCCCAAAGTCCTGTAGAGTGTGTCGCCTCTCCTCCCGTCAGTATATGGCTGCGAAAGAATGTATGAGAAGACAGATGACAGCGCCATCCACCCTGACGGATTGGCACTGTATCCCAACATAGCCCTGAAGACATTTGTCCTACCCCTGTGCCTTGCTCCTTCGATGATGTACTCATTGTCATAACGCCCGAGTGTCAGGCTCTGCTGGATTTTGGAGTTGTACCTGAGAAAGCCCTTGGAGAATGACTGATCTACGGAGATGGTTTTGCTTAGATTGCCATCAGGATGGAGATAATAGTCAATCTCATTGCCGCTGAAGCGATAGGCCTCCGTGTTGGGAGAGTTGATGACGGCATAGGTGACGGCGAGACTTGAGAACAGCATCTTGATGATGTCCTTGTAGGTGACGGTGGCACTGGCTTTGAAAGTGTGCCGCAGGCCGGCCTTCGCCGATTCGCTGTTGGCAAATGCCGTCCGGTAGTTTCTGAAGTATTTTGCGGTGAGCAACTCTGTGGCTGCCGGCAGAGATTGTCCGTATGTGACTGCCGCGTCATATTGCATTCCATGCTGAGTATGATAGCTGAAAAAAGCGTAAGGAGCGGTGGAGAAGAACACCTTGCCGTAACTTCCCATGTTCATGTCGCTGGCATGGTAGTATCTGACTCCGACGGGTGCATACAGGTTCAGCTGTAGACTGCTGCCATGGTGCAGGATGGCTCTCGGCACCAGATGTACGGCGGACTCCACGTTCTCCAAGCGGTTGTCGCGCTGGATGATGCCAGTCGTGACCCTTTCGTATTTCATCTCTGCGGAGGCATCGGCACCGAACATCACGAAGGGCACAAGTCTGGAGAACAGAGAGACGCTGTTGACCGTGTGTATCCTGCTTTGGTGGATGTCCTGGCAGATGAACGGCAGCACCAGTTTGCCGTCCTTGTCCGTCATCCTGAGTGTTGACGAATAGTCGGCCACGCTCCCGTTGTCTTTTTTCTTTTTCGCCGTGATCCTGTTGGCTATCTCCAATGAGTGATTGTCCAAGTGTTGTGTGACGTCAGTGTTGACGGTTCCGTTTCCGCAGTTGAAGGCGGCAGATATGGTGAGCGCTTCTTTGAGATAGAGCCCGTTGTCGTTGATTTTGTAATTGAGGTTGCCATTCAGGTAGTTCATCTTGCTTTCAGACATATTGTCTTCGATGATGTCCAGCACACTGTCTGCCGACACGAGAAAGACCGAATGCTCGGCAGAGTGGCGTCTCTCCCGGTCGTGGAGATAGTTGATGTTGTAAGTCAGCACCCGGTTCTTTCCTGTCTCCACCAGTTGGTTGACGGACAGGCTGTGGGAGTCGTTCCTGTAAGAGAAAATATCATCAATGGATGGCTTGGCGGGCATCTGCATCCCTGTTCCTGAGTCCCCGTTCATGTCTCCAGGCGCGTTGATTTCCTGTCCGAGGTTGCGGCCCGTATTGTTGGTCTTATAGAAAGAAATATTCTGTCTGCGTGGCCTGAAGTTCATCAGGCTGACAGAGACATCGCGGGAGAGCAGGGGCCATCCCGCCTTCGAGTCGAGGGTGGAGGCCCATGCTCCCTTTGCGCTGTTTTTCAACTTAATGTTGATAGCGGGGCTGTCGCCCCTCATCCTGCCCTGGAGCACCTTGGCCTCCTGGTGGTTCTCCATCACCTGCACGGTAGCGATGTCATCCGCGTTGATGTTGGTGGTGGCGATGGTGTAGCGCCCTCCCAGCAAGTCTGAGCCCTCGATGTAGAAGTCGCTGATCCATTTGCCGTTGTATGAGATCTGGCCGTCGGAGGAGACGGAGATGCCAGGCATCTTCCTGAGCAGGTCTTCCAGCACCTTGTCGTCCTTGCTGATGTAGGTGGATGCATTATAGGTTACGGTGTCATTGGATTGTCGGATTTTTTTAGCCTTTACCTCCACTTCCTGCAAGTTGAGCGTCTTGAATATGGAGTCAAGGTTGATGCTGTCTGTCTGTGCGTGGGAGAGGAGCGGCACCAACAAGGCAATGAAAAGGCATGGGAAGTATCTGTCTATGGTGAATACCTTCCGCATTTATTTCTCCAAGGGGTTGTAGTATTCCTGCCATGACTCGCTGACGGGCTGCAGTCCCCTCTCCCCCCCTACCTTGGGAACAAACAGCCTGATGTTGTTGTTCTTGACAAACTTGCCGGCATTGTTGTACATATAAGTCTCAAACTTCATCCACTCATCCTTGGACATTTTCTTGTATTTCCAGTCAAACTGCTTGACGGGAAGTCTTTTTTGGGCCAGTCCCTCCACCTCAAAAATGAAATTCTGCCCGCTGTCAACGGCTCTCAAGATGAGTCCTTTCAGGCCTCCCAGTTTCCAGGGACCCAGCGGGACGGGAATGAGGTCGGTGTACCATACTTTCCATTTCCTTCCGCCGAACTCTCCCTCAGCGGCCTGGCAGCGGTAGCCCATGATCGTGTCCCTGTCCTCTGGCAGCAATGTCCACTGGATGTTGGGGACAGGCTCGATGTACTGGCAGACATCCTGCGTGAACGGCACGCGGTGGTTCACAGTGAGCATATTCTCCTTCATGTCACGCATGATGTCATAGCCCTGCCAGGTAATTTGGGGTGAGTCCAACTTTAGGGTTGTCTTCATCGACTCGGTGTTCTTGTCGTCGAGGTTTCTCAGGTTGATGCTGAAAAACGACACGTATCTCTTTCCGATGAGCAGCCACATGTCATCCTCAGCCTGCAGTGAGTCGTCGTCCTCCGTCATCCTGAACCTGTATTTGTAGGCAATCTCAGCGAGACTGCTGTCAACGACATTGTATTTGTCTGTATTCAGGTGCGTAATCAGGAAGGCCGGCCTGTCTATCGCGTAGGTCATCCGTACCTGAGCGTCTGCCATCTGGCAGAAATATAAGAATGCTGTGAGGCATGTTAAAAAGCGAAAATACGTTTTCATCATTGTTGAAAATACTTGAAAAAAGATTGGGAGATAAATGAATCATGGGAAAGGACCTTTTGTTGAGAGGTTTTATTGCAGTTTGAATGTTACTGGCATGTTGTAACGACAGTTGACGGGTTTGCCGTCCACCATGCCAGGTTTCCAGTCGGGCAAGGATTTCACCATACGAATGGCCTCTTGCTCCAGAGCCTCACGGGCTTTCGCCTGATTGATGCGCTTGTTCACAGCCACGGAGTCAGCCTCTTGGGACAAGGCATTCACATTAATCTCACTTAGTGTCTCCCCTTCAGGTTTTCTGGCTATCTCTACATCCGTGACTTTTCCTTCTGACGAGATACAGAAACCTACTACATAACGGCCCTGGACACCATTCTCATAAGCAATTTGGGGATAACGGACATTCTGTGACACGTATGTCAACAGCGAAGCCTGGCCACCGGGGAATTCCGGTATCACCTCCGGCACGTCATATACTTGCTTTCCGTTGACGGTTTTAACCACCCCTGTATCGGGCAAGGTGCTGATGGGCATTTGAACGTCCGATGTTTCAGGTTTCACATCAGGGATGGCACTTTCCTGTTCCACATTGCCAACATCCTCCTTCTCCTTGAAGTTGCTTTTCTCAACAACTGCTGCTTTGGGCGGAGCGGACGGTTCAACGACATCGGCATGAGAAGTGGGCGACCCACCGACATCACCAAGCGAGGTAGCCTGACTGACAAAACGGTGGCTGGCAAATGCACCGAGGACAATCATTGTGGCGGGTATGATATAGAGCAGTCTCATGCGTGCCCATTTGCTGGATTTCTTTCTCATCATCATAGTAATTCGCTTTTTGAGAAGGCTGTGGTTGAATGCATTGGCAAAAGCATAACGGCTCCCGCGCACAGCATTCTTGATTAATAAAAGTTGATAATTGCGGGCTGTGATGCCTCTGCGCAGTACGGCATCATCGGCCTCATATTCATGAATCTCCCTCAGGGAGATGTCAAGCATCCAAATGCAGGGGTTGAACCACTGCAGGACTTCCACAAAAGCCACCAGCAGCGCATCCCAGGAATGACCATGGCGCACATGCGCCATCTCGTGCAGCATCACCGGTGAGTCGGGGGCACTGTCAGCCTCCCCAACCACGATACTCCGCATCCAACTGAACGCGCCCAGTTCTCCCACATGGCAATAGATGGTCGCTCCATCGTGCCGGTCTGTCCAAAGGCACCCGCTCGGAATGAACCTCAGAAGACGGTATAATTGCCTGCCCTTAAGCACCAGACATATCACCAGTCCTATGAAATACGTATAGACGAGCAGGTAAGCCCAGTTCCATCTGCTTCCACCGGTTGCCTCCTGATGAACAACGGCGGTTTTCTCCCCTGCTATAATGGCAGGCATCCCTACCTCAATCACCGCCTGCCGTTGCTGTTCGAGCAAACCGTCAAGGGAGAAATCCCAAAGCGGGATGTTGAGGCATGGCACCACCAGCGACAGGCCAATGATGAGCAGCAGCCCGATGCGGTTGAAGGCAAAGAATGTCTCCCGCCTCAGCAGCAGCGTGAATGGCAAGTAGAGTACGGCCAGGCAGAGGGCCGACTTGATGGCATATAGCGTGAATGCACCCATGGCTTTGGTTATTGACGGTTGACCAAGTCGAGCAACTCACGGATTTCCTTCTCGTCGATTTGCTCGTTTTCGACAAAGAAGCGCAACAGTGACGAGGCACTGCCGCCAAAGAAACTGTCCTTCACATCCCGCATCACCCTACTGGTATATTCTGCACGGGAGATGACAGGGAAATAGAGGTATTGTTTGCCAGTTCCCTTCTTGTAATCTACGAAACCTTTAGTTGTCAGTATCTTCATATAGGTCGAAACTGTGGTATAGGCAGGACGGGGCTCCTCATAGCGCTCCACCACCTCATGAACATCGGCGGCCTTACCCATGCTCCAAAGGATATTCATCACCTGCATCTCTGCCCTGGTGAGGGTCTTGTTATTGTCTTTTTTCATGTTCTAAAGTGTGTTTTGTTGTGACAAATATAATACTAAGTCTTTAGTTATCTAAGACTTTAGTTGATAATTTTTCATTAAAATGCCCACATTTAACTTTTATTTTTAGTTATTCGCCAAATAAAAGCAGTTTTGTTTTTAAAAACCACAAAAACAGAACAAATATACAATTTTTTGAGGGTGGACACTTTAGTTTTATATAATTTAGGTAAAGAATGGTCAAATGTATCACAGTTACTATGTTTGCAAGTGCTAACACCCCGCCTTTTGGTGACAACATTCAAATAAGGCGGGATTATACTGCAAAACATGGCCGAATTGTGGGGTGTTCCGCCTGCGGCGGAAAGGTTTTCTTAGCGGACGTGCCC
>JAGCXX010000023.1 GCA_017961115.1 Prevotella sp.
GCTTTTTATGATTAAAAGCAAATACTATCAAGATTTTTTTAAAAAAAACATCAAAAAACCTTAAAAACCGCCCTTTTCCTATATTTTCTACGTCTGTTCCCTATGTTGCAACACAATAGAACAAAGGAGGCCAGGCTACCCTTTGCAGATGTCTGCGGCCGATTTTGAAACCTTTGATGTCAGGCATGATTGTCGTCCCTCATAAAACACAAAAAGAGCCACGAAATCGTGACTCTCTCTTTGCTTGGTAGCGGGAGCCGGGATTGAACCGGCGACCTCATGATTATGAATCATGCGCTCTAACCAGCTGAGCTATCCCGCCATCATTTGCTTTTTGCGGGTGCAAAGGTAAACAATTTTTTTATACTTGCAAAAAAAATACTTCTTTTTTGTTGGATTTTAATGTAAAATCAGTAAATTTGTGCCGTTAAGCCATCATACCCAATCGTCATACACATGGAAAAACAACAAATACAGATAGAGCATAGCCTACTTTCCACCTCACCCAACATTATTTGGAACATTATCAGCACAGAGGGAGGGCTCAGCCGTTGGATTGCCGACAGCGTAAAGGAAAACAAGGGTGTATTTTCTTTTACATGGGGGAGTGAGCATGGCCACCATGAGACAAGGAAAGCCGCCTTGGTGGAGCGTGTCAGACATAGCCATATCCGTCTGAGGTGGGAGGACGAGACCGACCAGGATGCATACCTCGAACTGCGCATGGTGCGCACTGAAATTACCGGTGGGTATATCCTGCATATCACCGACTATGCCTTCCCTGATGACGTGGACAGCCTCTACGACATTTGGGACCAAAATCTTGACCAACTCCGGCGGTCCACAGGACTGTGATGATCTCCTTGTGATCATCTTCTTATGATTACTTTATATTAGGAGTAGTAATGTCTAAACTCCTAATTGTTGTTTCCCTCCTCATCAATCTTGATAGGAATCGTAATCAACGAACAATGATATCATTACAAAAGGGTTGTGCAACGTCGTAGAGACGTGATACATCACGTCTTCTACCAAAAATGCAATAAACCTGTATGTCATTGAGACGCAATATATTGCGTCTCTACAGACTGAGCATTAACGTTTTTGTGTCATGGAGAAGCCTCAGTTGGTAATTGGTAATGTCTAAACTCCTAATCTCCTAAACTCCTAAACTCCTTCGGTTTTTCTCTGCTCACAAAAAAAGACATTGCTTTTCAGCGATGTCTTTTCAGGGTGTGACTGCTCACAAAAAAAGACATTGCTTTTCAGCGATGTCTTTTCTGGGTGCCCGGTGGGACTCGAACCCACGACATTCAGAACCACAATCTGACGCTCTAACCAACTGAACTACGGGCACCGTGTTGCGCTTTCACATGGAAAGCGGGTGCAAAGGTAAGACAAATCAGCCAAAATACCAAACTTTTGGCTGATTTTTTGTCTTTTTTTATTCTCCGGCAGCGGGAGCCTGCTCAGCGGGAGCTGTAGGGGTCTTCTCCGAAGTAGCTGCGGGAGCGGCCTTCTCCTCTGCGGGAGCCTGGCTGGCACCGAAGTTCTGCTGGTTGGTGGGGTTGGTGAGCGGATTGGTGGTGGTTGTCTCGATGACATTCTGCTCGTGTGCCGTGGGGGCTGCCCATGAGCAGAGCACGCTCAGCACTACCATGGCGATGGCGAGACCCCATGTGGCCTTCTCAATGAAATCGGTGGTCTTGCGGACACCAGCCAATTGGTTGCCGGCATTGAATTGTGACGACAGACCGCCGCCCTTGGATTCCTGAATCAGTACGATACCAATCATCAGCAGTGATGCGATGAGGATAAGGATTACGAATAAATAATACATCTCTTTCTTGCTATTTTTTGTTATTATTGATAATCAATTTTTCCAAAAATCGAATTTGGTCTGCAAAGTAAGCACTTTTTTTTGGATAATTCAAATTTAAACGCTTAATAATTTCCAAAGCCTTGGAATATCGCCCTTGTTTGACATAAATCCGGGCCAAAGTGGCGGTGAAATAGCCTTCGTCGGCTCCTTTGGGTCCCTCTTCTGCCTGTGGGGTGTATTCTGGCGTCTCATGCAGTTGCATGCGCCCACCCTCCTCGTTGATGAACTTGTCGATCAACTCTTGGCCGCGCATCGATGCTTGTCCGCTCTCCTCTGACGGTTCTTCTTCATCAGCAGAGAGCAGGTATGCCACATAGTCGACGGTGGCGTCGGTGGCGGTGGGCTTGCGCCGTCTCTTCTCCTTGGGCTGGTCACCGTCGTCTTGGTGCATGGTGCCCAGGAAATCGTCGATGAGCGAGATGGTACGGTCGGCATCGCTGCCTGCGGGTGTTTTCGGCGACCGCTTCGACGGTCTGAGTCTGTAGTGTTTCGCCTCGACAAGGTCGAAGAGGCGGGTGCGGTCGGTGATGAAAAGGGCTGCCCGCCGCAATTCATCGTCGAACGACGACTCATGCAGCAGGTAGAGGTTCTGCAGCATCAGCAGGCGTGCGGTCTGGAAGTAGGGATGGAGTGCGGTGAGCTCACGCAGTTCGTAGAGCGTCTCCTTGTTCATCCGCTCGGGATGGTCGATGAGTTCTTTCAGGTCCATATTGCTTACCAGTTGGCCACGGTGGCGTTGAATATTTGGTCGGTGATGTCCTTTACCATTTGGGTGACGAGTTCCTCCTGCACGGTGTTGAGCGACTGAGTCGTCTCATAGCTCGTGGTGGCGGTGAACGACTTCTCGAAGTCTTCCTTGTGATTGACGTTGTTGGTGAACCTCACGTTGACGGTCATCGACAGTTCGGTCTGTGCTGAGTATCCCTCGCTCGACACGCTCTTGTTGCGCTGGGTGTACTGGGTAATCTCACCCTCAATCTTGAGGTCTCCTCCCTTCTTCACCTGCGACAGGCGTGTGTGGTTGGCAAAGATATCCTTCAGCTCATTGTTGAAGATGTTCGCCATCGGTCCCCACACATAACTGGAGCGGATAGGGAAATCGGCGATGGTGATGGTCTTCGTCTTGGAATAGTCGATGCTCGCCCCGTTGAACTTATAGGACACGGAGCATGCCGACATCAGCATGGTGAGCAAAAGGCATGCCAAAAGACGGTGGATTCGGAAGTTATGTGAGTCCATACTGCCTGAGTTTGCGGTAGAGCGTGCGTGATGAGATGCCCAGTTCCTGGGCTGTCTTGCTGCGGTTGCCATTGTTGCGCTCGAGCGCCTTGATGATGACCTGCCGCTCTTGGTCGTTGAGGTTGAGGCTCTCGGGGATGTCGGCGATTTCCTCGGCTTCGGCATCCTCGGCATCCTGCCGATGGCTGTCGCCTATCGTGGCTGGAATGTTGGGCGGGAATTGGTTGTTCAGTGCCTGCGCCTGAGTCGAGAGGGTGGTGGCATCGTCGATTTGCTGCCGCAGTCCGTTGAGTTCCCTGCGCAGTTCACCCACATTGGCGCGCAGTTCGAAGAGTACCTTGTAGAGTGCCTCGCGCTCGTTCTCATAACTGTGGGGTCCCGATGCGGGGGCGATGGTTGCGGGCAGCGTGGTCTCATGGTCGTCGGGGATGAACTGCGCGATGGTCTGCGCGTCAATCTCACGTTTCTCGCTGAGCACCGACATCTGTTCGGTGATGTTCTTGAGCTGGCGCACATTGCCCGGCCATTTGTATTTCAGCATCCGCTGTTGGGCCTCTTCCGACAGCGTGATGCGGGGCAGCCTGTAGCGCTCCGCCACCTGCATGGCGAAGAGGCGGAAAAGCAGCAGGATGTCGTTGCCGCGCTCACGGAGCGGAGGCATCTGGATGGGGATGGTGTTGAGGCGGTAGTAGAGGTCCTCGCGGAAACGTCCCTCGCTGATGGCCTTGCGGATGTTGACATTGGTGGCTGCCACCACACGGACATCGGTCTTGAGCACCTGTTGTCCGCCGACTCGGATATATTCGCCGGTCTCCAGCACGCGGAGCAATCTGGCCTGGGTGGCTAAGGGCAACTCGCCCACCTCGTCGAGGAAGATGGTGCCTTTGTCGGCGATGCCGAAATAGCCTTTGCTCTCACCGATGGCATCGGTGAATGCACCCTTCTCATGACCGAAGAGCTCGCTGTCGATAGTGCCCTCGGGGATGGCGCCGCAGTTGATGGCAAAATAGTTCTTGCCCTTCCTCGTCGAGTGGTCGTGGATAAGGCGTGGAATGATTTCCTTGCCCACTCCGCTCTCACCGACGATGAGCACGGAGAGGTCGGTATTGGCCACTTGGAGGGCAATATCGATGGCACGGTTGAGCGCATCGCAGTTGCCTACGATGTTATACCGGTTTTTGATGTCTTGTAGGTCGCTTGTTCTCATTGGGGTGACAAAATTACACATTTTTTGCGAAAATACTGCAATTTTGGCAGAAAAAAATGTTTGCTGAAAGTTGAGCGCGTGCGAAAACTGGGCTATTTGTCCTTGATGCGGATGAGCAGCAGGCCGATGGCGGTCCATATCAATTCGCGGATGCGTACGAGCAGCGCCACCATGATGCCGGCATCGGTGGTGAGGCTCAGGCCCCGCGCAGACATGAGAAAGCCTCCCTCGCGCCCGCCCAGTTGCAGCGGCATGAAGAAGAGCATGTTGGCGAACAGGCTTGTGAAGGCGAGGATGAGGATGCTGTTGAGATAGTTGGCGTCGGGACTGAGCACACGGAGGATAAAGTAAATCTCCAGCGCGGAGATGATGCGGCAAGAGAGTTCGGAGAGCACTGCCATGACAAACGTATGGGGATTCTGTCCGTGAAGGGCGGCAATTTGCTTGTCGATGTTGTCGAGTTGCTCACGGTGCCTGTTGATGAAGCGCTGTGCCCACGACTTGATGAAGGGCAGGTGTCCCAGCAGTGTCATCGCCCTCACGGCAAGGCCCTTGCGGTAGCCGGCGATGAAAAACCAAATGCCCAAGAGGCAGAAGGCGGTGGTGGCGGCCAGGATGATGCCCATCAGCACGTTGACGGGTTGGATGGCGATATAGAGGGCGACGGAGAGGAGCCAGAACCAGAAGTGACTGAAGATGTGGGTCATGGCGAAGAGGATGACCGATGCCGAGGCTCGCTCTGTGCCAATCTTGGGCTTGAGTGCCATGATGCGGTAGGGCTCGCCGCCCATCAGTCCGCCTGGCGTGGCATAGTTGAGCGCGAATCCCGAGACGGTGATTCTATACAACCACCAGAAACCCACCTCGGCTTTCTGCGGCCAGCCGTTATGGATGATGATGAACCAGGAGAAGGTGTTGTGAACGTAGAGCCACGCCCACAGCACCACGACAGCAATAAACCAGTAGCCTGCCTCGCGGATATGGCGCCATGCCTCACGGAAATCGAGTTGCCACACCATGATGGCGAGCACGGCGAGACCAAAGAGGAAGAAGGCGTTCCGGTATTTCTCTTTCATGCGTGCGACTCGTGCTTCTTGGGGATGGAGAACCTCACCTTCTCGCTGTCGTCACGCTTCTCGTGGTAGAGTTTCTTGAGAGGGTTGGCAAGTGGCTCGTCATAGTTGGCACGGTTTCTGAAGGCATCGATGGCCAGGTAGATGGCCTGACGGAGTGCTGACTCATCAGCCTCACCTTTGCCCGCGATGTCGAAACGGGGACTGAAGTAGGGTGCCGTATGCACGATGGGGAGTCCGGCGATGAGGACCACGCGGGAGTCGCTTGCCAGCATACGCAGCGGTGTCATTGCCTGATTGTAGTAGATGGCAAGCGTGCCGTCGAAATGGGCAAACTGACAGGTGCTGAAATATTCGTCGGCGGGGTAGGGGCCATAGATGCCGACACCGGCGTTGAGCAGTTCGTTGATGGCAGGCTGAAGGGTGTCCTTCTCCTCGGGGCCCGGTTGCGGATTGGCCTGCAGCAGGGCGATACGGGGGTTGGAGATGCGGAAGTCGCGGCGCAGGCTCTCAGCAAAGGTCTTTGCTCTCTCGATGATGTGGTCTTTTTCAAGTATGCTGAGAGCATCTCTCAAGGGGATGTCGTCTGTAAGCGATGCGATGCGCAGGTCGCCGTCTACATAGATGGTCAGCCCTTTTCCCTCGCTGTCGGTGGCTTCCTCGATGGCGTCGAACTGAACGGTGTTTTTGGTGCCTTTATTATTTTCGGTGGCATTGATGGGCAGTAGCACCAGGGCGTCGAAAAGTCCTTGTTTGTAGTCTGCCAAGGCACGGTCGAGTGCCAGTTGGCCTGCCTTAGCCGACTGTTCGGTCGGTATGCCCAGGTCAACCTTCACTTCTTCGTTGAAGCAGGTGAGGATGTTGAGCCGGTCGGGATGGGCATCCTCTGCCTTGCTGATGATGTTGAAGTTGACCTGCATGTTGAGGCTCTTGCGGTGGTAGGCTGCCACTTTGGGCGAACCATAGATGATGGGTGTGAAAAGTTCGAGGATAGATGGCTCGGCGAAGGTCTTGAAAATGGTCTCGTAGCCGATGCCGTTGGTGTCGCCGTGGGTAATGGCGATGCGTATTTTCTTATCTTCCATTGTGCTATATATTATATAATGTATATTCTTTTTGGAGTTTAGAGGTTTAATCCTTAATCTTCTTGTTTGCTGTGCTCAACAGGCCGCAGGCGGCAAAGATGTCCTGTCCACGTGATGCGCGGATGGTGGTGAAGACACCATGCGAGGTGAGGTAGTCGCGCAGCCACTCCATCTTTTGGTCATCGGCATAGCTGAGATCGCTGTCGGGTATTTGATGGAAGCGGATGAGGTTGATGCGGCATTCAAGACCGCGGAGCAACCGTATGGTCTCATGGGCATGTCGCTCGCTGTCGTTGAGTCCGCCGAAGACGATGTATTCAAACGACAGACGTCGCTGGTGGGTAAAGTCATACTGCCGCAGCAGGTCCACCACCTCGCTGATGGGATATCCGCGCTCTGCGGGCATGAGTTGGGCGCGCTGCTCGGCGAGGGGGGTATGAAGGCTGATGGCAACATGACACTCGCTCTCGTCGAGGAAGCGGCGCAGTTTGCCGCGGATGCCCACACTGCTCACCGTGATGCGCTTCGGGCTCCATGCCCAGGCGTATGGGGCGGTGAGGATTTCCGTGGCGCGGAGCACGGCGTCGAGGTTGTCCATCGGTTCTCCCTGTCCCATGAACACGATATTGGTGAGGGTGTCGCGTTCGGGCAGCGCGTAGATTTGGTTGAGGATGTCGCCGGCGGTGAGATTTCCCTCAAACCCCTGTCTGCCGGTCTGGCAGAAGAGGCAGTGCATCTTGCAACCCACCTGCGACGACACGCAGAGCGTGGCGCGGTCGCCGTCGGGGATATAGACCGTCTCCACTTCCCTGCCGTTGCTGGTGGGGAAGAGATATTTCACCGTGCCGTCGGTGGAGCGCTGGCAGTCGGTAGGGGGCATCAGACCGACGTCGTAATGCTCAGCCAACCGTGCACGGTTGGCTTTGGAGATGTTGGTCATCTCGTCGATGCCAGAGACATGGCGGCGATAGAGCCAATCGGCCATCTGTCCGCCGGTGAAGGCGGGCATCCCCAGGTCTGTGGCCACCTGCCGCAGTTCGGCAAGGCTCATTCCCATCAAGGTTTTCTTTTGCGTGTCCATGAATGGTCTTTGCACTTTGGCTGCGAAAATAGTCATTTTTTGCGAGACAGCAAAATAAAAGTGGATTTTATTGTCCGGTCCGACTTGTCCGACCTGTCCGACCTGTCCGACCTGTCTGACTCGTCCGACTCGTCCGACTTGTCCGACGAAGGCGACTCTCTTTTCTGTTCGCTGAATGGTAATTTCAAGTTGAATAACTAAAAATAAATGTTAAATATGACCTTATTAGAAGAAAAACATCAACTAAAGTTTTAGATAACTAATAATTTAGTATTATATTTGCGACAACAAAACACACTATTAGGAACATGAAAAGAGACAACAACAAACCCCTCACAAGGGCAGAGATGCAAGTGATGAATATCCTTTGGAGCATGGGAAAAGCCGCCGATGTACATGAGGTGGTGGAGCGCTATGAGGAGCCCCGTCCGGCATATACTACGGTATCGACCTATATGAAGATATTGACAACTAAAGGTTTCGTAGATTATAAGAAAGGAACGGGTAAACAATATCTCTATTTCCCTGTCATCTCTAAGGCAGAATATACCAGCAGGGTGATGCGTGATGTGAAGGATAGTTTTTTTGGTGGCAGTGCATCGTCACTGCTGCGCTTCTTTGTCGAGAACGAGCAAATCGACGAAGAGGAAATCCGTGAGTTGCTTGACTTGGTCAACCGTCAATAACCGCTGCCATGGGTGTATTCACGCTATATGCCATCAAGTCGGCCATCTGTCTGGCAGTGCTCTATTTACCATTCACGCTACTGCTCAGGAGGGAGACATTCTTTGCCTTCAACCGCATCGGATTGCTGCTCATCATCGGCCTGTCATTGGTGGTGCCCTTTCTCAACATCCCGCTGTGGGATTTTTCCCTTGACAGATTGCTCGAACAGCAACGCCAGGCGGTCATTGAGGTGGGGATGCCTGTCATCGCGGCAGGGGAGAGGACATCCGCCGTACATCAGGAGGCAACGGGCGGCAGCGTATGGAACTGGGCTCATTTGCTCGTCTTTACTTATATCATAGGACTGGTGATATGTCTGGTGATAAAGGGCAGGCAACTTTTCCGCCTCCTGCGGTTCATCCCGAGCGGTTGTCTTTGGACAGACCGGCACGATGGTGCGACGGTCTATTGCCATGCAGGAGAATTGGGCGCGTTCAGTTGGATGCGGAGCATCGTGGTGGGGGAGGACAACAGCGCTCCCGATTCACCCGTGATGCTGCATGAGATGACGCATGTGCGCCACCGCCATTCCTGGGATGCGCTGTTGGTGGCTCTTGTGGAAGTCTTGCAGTGGTTCAACCCTTGTATTTGGATGCTTGACATCTCCCTCAGGGAGATTCATGAATATGAGGCCGACGATGCCGTACTGCGCAGAGGCATCACAGCCCGCAATTATCAACTTTTATTAATCAAGAATGCTGTGCGGGGGAGCCACTATGCTTTTGCCAACGCCTTCAACCACAGCCTTCTCAAAAAACGCATTACAATGATGATGAAAAAGAAATCCAGCAAATGGGCACGCATGAGACTGCTCTATGTCGTGCCTGCCACTATGATTGTCCTCGGCGCTTTCGCCAGCCACCATTTTGTCCGCCAGACCACCTCGCTTGGTGATGTCGGTGGGTCTCCAGCCCCTCATGTCGATGTCGTTGAACCATCCTCTTCACCCAAAGCCGCAGTTGTTGACCAAAGCAACTTCAAGGAGAATGAGGATGTTGGCAATATGGAACAGGAAAATGCTGTCTCTGATGAGAAATCGGAGGTGTCGGATACCCCGATGCTTGCTCCAATGCCCATCGATATGCAGCCCGACACAGGGGTGGTAAAAAACGTCAACGGAAAGCAAGTTTATGAAGTGGCGGATGTGATGCCGGAATATCCCGGTGGCATAAAAGAGTTGCTCGCTTTCCTGCAACAGAATGTCCGTTATCCCAAGATTGCCCAAGAATATGGTGTTCAAGGCCGTTATGTGGTGGGCTTTTGTGTCTCTTCCAAAGGAAAAATCACCGATGTGGAGATAACCAGCAAACCCGAGGGAGAGGCACTGGCAGATATCGTTGTCGTCAGTTATTCCAATACAGCCGACTCTTTGGCTGTCAGCAAGCGCATCAATCAGGCGAAAGCCCGTGAAGCAATGGAGGAAGAGGCTTTACGTGTGGTGAAGACCATGCCCGATTGGAAACCCGGCATGGTGGATGGCAAGCCTGTCAACTGCCACTTCAACCTCCCCATCACCTTCAAGCTGAACTAAAAACCTCTTACAAACATTCTCTAAAACCTCTTCCCAGCCTCTCTCTCCAAACTATGTATGATCATAAGGGGCGCGGCATCATTTCCGATGTCGCGCCCCATTTATATGTTGGTGAGTATTTATCAGTAACTTTTGCCGCCACTTTTTTATTATTGACATCAGTTTTCTTTAATTTTGCATAAGTAATATTTCTCAAGCAACAAGATAATTTGGAAAATTTCAATTTTTTTTCATGCAAGGGGTATTTGATTTGGCCGTTTGAGGGTCTAGTAATTGAATAAGCACCAAAAGCCATTTATGGATTACAGCAAACAAGAGTTTGAACACCTGTTCAAGGATAATTATCCGCATATGTATCGCATGGCATTCTCGATGGTGGAGAATGCCGACGATGCAAAGGATGCCGTGCATCAGGTGTTTACTCAAATGTGGAGAGGCAAGCCTCAAGTGGCTGAGGAGAGTGTCAGAGGGTATCTGCTGGCTGCCACCCGCAACCAATGCCTTCGTCTGCTGCGCTCACGACAATTGCAGAGGCAAATGGAGCATGACCTCCGGCAAGACATGGAAGCCAGCGAGAGCGAGGAACGCAAGGAATTGCTCCAACAACTACAACAGGTCATCGAAGACAACCTCACGGAACAAGACCGGCGTGTGTTGAGTCTACACTATGATGAAGACATGACCTACCACGAGACGGCAAAAGTGCTTGGCATCAGTGCCTCGGCAGTCAACAAGCACATCACCCGTTCATTGGCTAAAATCAGAAAATACTTTAATGCAAAACAAAGATGAAAACCGAAGATATTGACAAAAAGATAGGCATGCCCAATGTTGATGACGAGTGGGCAAAGTTTGAGCGCGAGGTCATTGGCGAGGAGGAGACAAAGACAAGAAAGCGAGTCTTTATAGGATGGACTGCCGGTATTGCAGCCTCCATCGCTCTCTTGGCAGGCATCTTCCTCTGGGGAAATGATGAAGAAAAGCAGACTGGCAGCAGGGAACTGGCCCAAACGACAAACATTGAGACACCAGAAAGAAAAGTCACCGATGGTGATGACACCAAAGCAGTCTCGGGCAGCAACAGCCCAGACAAGATAGAGCCATCAAATATGAGAAAGGAGGATGCTCCGAACAGCACAAAGAATCATCAGTCGAGTAATCTTATAGCTATGGCAACTCCAACAGACGACAGGATGGAGGAGCAAGCACCTGTCTTGGACAGCAGAACAGACAGTCAAGTGGTCTTTGCTATGGTGGAGCAACAACCGTATTTCCGTGGTGGCAACGTGGCATTGCAGGAATTTATCAAGCAGAACTTGAGATACCCATTATCAGTTCAGGAATACGGAGTTAGCGGCAGGGTCATCATGCAGTTCATGATTGACAGTTTGGGATACGTATCAGATGCCAAGGCGACCAAACTTCTTCTCAAATATGACACATTGCTCCTGAGCCGTGAGTCGGAATCCCGGCAAATACAATTGAAGGAGCAGATAGCCCAACAACTGGAAGAGGAGTGTGCCCGTGTCATCGCCATGATGCCACGATGGGCACCCGGCAGGATAGCAGGTAAGACTGTGAGCATGAAATACAATTTGCCCTTCCAACTTCAACCATCTGAATTTCTTGCCAATACTTCAGACACGACCGCCTTGCAGAAACGCATCGCAGGAAAGGAACTTGTTCCCAATTCGTCGTATTTAGGAAAAAATGCCATGCGACTCATTGGGCGGTCGACACGCCAGGCCAATGATTCTGTCCTTATCTTGGTGGACGGTACAGCGCAGCCAGACTACGTCGTCAGAGAAATTTTGCAAGGAGATATCATCCGATATTTTTACCAACGCCAGCAAGTGATTGACAACATCATGATTTATAAAGATGAGAAAGCCAAACAACGCTATAGTGAAAAGTATGGAGATCGTGCAAAATATGGTGTCATAGACATCACTACCGCACCGGACACGCTCTGTGAGGCCTATATGCGCCAGCACCCAGAAATGAAGCAAAGTCGCCGATATGTGACGGGCTATGTCGTCAACGAAGAGACCAACGAGCCTTTGCCCTTTACCCAAATCTACCTGTCGCTATGGAGTGATTTTGGCACAATGACAGACTCTACGGGTCGCTTTGCCTTTTGGCCCCCTCTGACAACCGGTACGCTTTACGCTGTCTGCACCGGTTACGTTACTCAGAAGTTTCACATCTCTGATACTGAACTCATCATCCGTCTATCATCTGCGACAAAATTGAAAGACGTTCCCGTCAAGCGTCGCTCTCCGAAAGAACCCTAAAAAAATCAAAGAATATGAACAAAAAATCCATTATCACCTTCGTCCTATGTCTCATGAGTTTGGCGACATATGCTACTGGGCAGGATGGCGATGTCATTTATATCGACGGAACCCAATGGTCACTGTTGGGACAACCCATCAGCAGAGATTCTGTACTCCAGCGACAGGTGAGGGCAGCCATCCCTCAGCAGCATGTCATCATTTCTTCCAACTGGAGCGGCTACACCGCCTTTTGGAGCATCAAACAGGACGTTCTTTATTTGGACAGCATACAGTATCTGCTTAGTGCAAGCGGCAAAAAGACGCTGTCAGAATGTATTCCGGCAGAGACGCTGCAACGTGTGTTCAAGAACTATTTTGATGGCAAGCATATTGTGGCCAAATGGCTGAAAGGCGACATCCGTGTGGCAAGGGGAAAGATGCTCTACTACGAGCACATGGGCTACGAAAGGAACTATGAAGAGGAGCAAATCATTTCTTTTGACCACGGAAAAGTGACTGGGGTGAAAGTCGTTCATAACTATGTCAAGGAAGGCTTCTCTTTCGACCAAGTCGGAAAGACTCAAATGGGCTCCATGGACATAACTCCGGCTCAATTAAGAGAGATGTTCCCCCTGCATTTGGAACGATATCCTGAACTGGCCAATGAGAAACGCATCATGTTCTCCATCCGACGGGCCAAGATCGATGAGACCGGTCATTTGGTGGACTGCGAGGTGAGGGTGATGAAGCCAAGCGACAACAAACAGCTTGCCGACGAGATGGCAGAACTGATGAAAGCCTATTACCCTTGGCGGGTGGCTTTCATCAATGGTGAATATCGTGCCAACGGAATAGAAAGGTACACATTCTCTTATCCTTTGAAATAATACAGTTCAACTTCCGCAAGCATATAGTAAATAACTAACAGCTAACAGCTAATAGCTAACAGCGAACAGCGAAAAGTTGATACCGCAATGCTTCCTATGGCCTAAAAAAAGGCGCGGCATCATTTCCGATGTCGCGCCCCAGTGTTTTTATCTCCTATATCTTTGTCCTCTCCCCTTTGGGAGGGTCAGGAGTGGAATTTTATTTCTTCGGCATCATGAGCACCTCGATGTGGTTGCCACTCTTGAGAATGGTGTTCTTGAGGTGGTCGCTGATAGCCTTGGCGGTCACAGACTCGACGGTCTTCTTGTAGTCGGTGTGGATATCAACGCCAAAACGGTTGAAGCGGTTGAGCACCCTGATCCAGTAGCGGTTGGTCTTGGCATCCACGTCGGCCTGCTTGAGCAGAATCTGCTTCACCTTGTTCAGGTCCTCGAGGTTCGGACTGGCGATGGTGGCTTGCATGCCTTTGTCAAACTCAGGCACGGCGTCTGTCACCTTGTCGGGGTTGAGCATGGCGTTGCCGGTGATGTTCATATAGACGGCTGGGCCACCGGTGTCCAACTCGCCCTCTGCACCAGCATGGTATGCGGCGGAGAGTTTCTCACGAATCTCACGGTTGAAGGTCATGTCGAGCATGCGGGTAGCCATGTCGTTGATGACGATGTTCTGCAGCGTGTACTTCACGGGGTTCGAGCGCCAGATTTCATTCACCTGAGCCTGTGGGTTCTCCATCTGCTTCTCGAAGTGGTTGGTCTTCTTGCCGTTGACCAGAGTGCGCTCCTCCTTGCTCTTCAGGTCGGCCTTGCCCTTGGAGGGCAGAGAGGCGATGTACAGCTCTACGTATTCACGCAACTTGGCCTCGTCGAAGTTGCCGCAGAAGGTGAAGGTGAAGTTGGCGGCATTGCCATACAGTATCTTGGCAATCTCAAGCACGCGGTCATAGCTGATGCTCTCAATCTGCTCGGGAGTGGGGATGCGGAAACGTGGGTTGTTGCCATAGACAGTGCTTGCCACAGAGTCCTGGAATACCAACGTGTTGTTCAGGCTGGCGTTCTTCAGTTGTTGGGAGATGGCATTGAGGAAATTGTTCACAGCTTTCTCGTCCTTTTGGATATTGGTGAAGCTGAGGTAAAGCAGTTGCATCATGGTCTCCAGGTCCTTCGGGGTGGAGTTGCCGCCCACGCCATGGGTGTTGCCTGAGATGTCGCAGCTGACAGACACCTGCTTGCCGGCGAGGGCCTTCTGCAGGTCGGTCTGCATGAAGTTGCCAAGAGCGCTCTGCGAGAGAATCATGCTGGCGAACTGTATGTTTTGGTTGTCCTCCTTGCCGAAGATGGACTCTCCACCGTCGGAAGATGCGCCCATGACGATTTCATCGGCATTGAAGTCAGTCTTCTTCAACTGCACCTTGGCACCGTTGGAGAGGGTCCATTCCTTGAAACCAAGAACGTTGTTCTCTGTCTCTTTCACGATGCTGCCTTTCTTGGGCAGTTCGCTCATCAGAGGCTCCTGCTTCACATTGTCCACGTATGCCTCCAGTTGCTCAGCACGCACGTTGCTGACAGCATTCTTGATGTCGTCGGTGGAGAAGTAGGTCTTGCCTTCTTTCTCCTGCAGCAGGGCGAGGACCACGAAATTGGTGTCGTTGTTGCAGATGAGTTCCTGTGCATATTGGTTGACCAAAGCCACGGGGAGCATGGGTACGATTTGATTCATTGTCGTGTACTCATACTCGATGGAGGGGATAGGGTCGGAGTTGAGGAAATTGCTGACATACTGCTCGCAGTAGTCGTTGGTCTTGTATTTCTCGCGGTTGTTGTACACCTTCTCCAACTGGCTGACGTATTCCGACTTGGCGCGCTCATACTCGGTGGCGGTGAAGCCATGGTCTTTCACACGCTTCAGTTCACGCAGGGCGCTTTTCACAGCCTCTATCTCCTGGCCTTCTTTGGGCATGAGGGTAAGATTGAGGGCATCTTTGGTGCGCGACACCAGATACATGCCATCACTGACACCGGCCTGCAGGATGGGGCAGTCGGGCTTCTGGGTCTCCTCGGTGAAGCGGGCGTTGATCATATGTGAGAACACGTCGTTCATATAGTCCTTGATCATGTAGGCCATGGTGTTCTTCAGCGAGTCGGGGAACACATCATGCTTCATGGAGATGAGGAAGAGGGGCACTTGCTGCTCCTTGTCGGTACCGATGAGGTAGATACCCTCGTTGTTGTCAGGCACGGGCACAGGCTCCACCTTGGCGGCATTGGCGGGCACCTTGATGCCGGCGAAAAGTTCCTTAAGCTTTGCTTCGGTGCGGTCTACATCGATGTCGCCCACGATGATGATGCCCTGGTTGTCGGGACGGTACCACTTGCGGTAGTAGGCACGGAGTGTCTCAGGCGAGCACTTGTCGATGACCTCCATCAGACCGATGGGGAAGCGCTCTCCGTATTTCGAACCGGGATAGAGGGCGGGAAGTTTGCTTTCAAGAATCTTCTGGGTTCCTACAATGCGCATGCGATATTCGTTGTGCACGATGTCGCGCTCAGCATTGATGGCTTCCTCGCTTAGGGTGATGCCGTTCGACCAGTCCTTGAGAATCAGCATACAGGAGTCGAGTGCTGAGATGCGGGCGGTGGGCACATCGGTGATGTAGTACACCGTCCGGTCGGTCGAGGTGTAGGCATTGAGGTTGCGGCCATACTCCACACCAATCGACTGCAGATATTCCTGCAGGGCGTTGTCCTTGAAGTGGTCGGTGCCGTTGAATGCCATATGTTCCAGCAGGTGGGCGAGACCGCGCTGGTCGTCATTTTCCTGCACGGAACCCACTCTCTGGGCGATGTAAAAACTGGCCACCTTCTCAGGATAGCCGTTGTGGCGGATGTAATAAGTTAGTCCGTTGTCCAGTTTTCCGGTGCGGACCTCTGGGTCGATGGGAATGGTGGGCAACTCTTGTGCCTGTACCGTCATTCCCATGAGGAGCAGCATTGCTGCCCACATTTTTCTGAGTTTCATGTTTTTTATAATTAATAATGTAATGAAAGTGAATCTGTCTTTTAGTCGTGCAAAGGTAGTTAAAAACTACACAATAATGTCGAAAAATTTTTTCAAATCTTTTATTATTTGTGACATTATGCTTTTTTTATGTGTTTTTTGGCAAAATATAATCAAACTCATCGAAGTGTCGCACGCCCATCTCTTCCATTCGGAAGCGACTGGCTTGCACGTCGGCATCGGTGTTGTGGTTGGGGATATGGGGCAGACGAATGGTCAGTCGGTCGGCCATGCCGTTATGGGAGAGAAGCCAACTGAGGTTGTCGATGACCAACGCATTGTCCTGCCCGGTATACTGCAGATAGATGATGGGGTTGACATCCTTGATGTCCACTATCCATTGGTGCACCAAGGGAAGAAGCCGCTCCAGATGGCGGCGGTCCACATTCAGACTTGTCTCGATGTTGATACACCAGCGAGAATCGATGAGGGAAACGAGTTCTTCGATGAAGGCGCTACGCAGGCAAGGTTCTCCGCCACCGAAAGTCACGCCACCGCCAGTGGCAAGAAAATAGAGGTTGTCGACGGCCAATTCCTCGGCGAGTTCGTCGGTGGTCACCTCGCGCAGGACACCGTCGGGGCGCAGACACTGGGCGTTGAGGCAATAGCGGCAGCGTAGTGGACAGCCATGAAAGGCCACCAAGGTGGTGACTCCCTCACCATCGACCGACAGCCGGTGGCGCGATATGCCGATGACAGGGGCTTGGAGCATCTTTGACTGACTATTTGAGTTTGAAGGGGATGGGGAGGTTGTAGGTAACCTTCTTGATCTCTCCGTTCCACATGGCAGGACTCCATTTGGGCATGAGTCCCACAATGCGCAGCGCCTCTTTGTCGAACAGCGGATGGAGCGACTTCACTACCTTGGCATCGGTGATGGAGCCGTCGCGCTCTATCGTGAAAGAGACAACGACCCTGCCTGTGACACAGATTTCTTCCATCTCCTTAGTGTACTGCATATTGTCGTCAATGAACTTCAGCAGAGCCTTTTCGCCTCCGGGGAAGGCAGCCTGTTGCTCGACGATTTCACCGAAAATCAGTTCTGCCTTTGTGGTGTCTTCTTTCACCACCAACGACTTCGCCTTGCTTTTCCCGTCTACGGCTGCATTCTTCTGTGTGCTGTCTACAGACGTTGAATCGATTCCGTTTGGGTCCAATATGCCATCCAACTGCTCATGCGGGTCTCTCATCACCTCACCGGCGGTGGGGCGGAAAATAGGAATGATGTTGCAGGAGGTGAGGGCTGTCAGTCCCACGCTGATGCCCACGAGGCTCACTGCCTTGCCCATCGCCCGCCGCAGGTCTAACTGCTCCTCTATATATCTCAGTTCCTGCTCGCACTTGGGACAGGTGCCGCTGCAGTCACCCTTGTGACGGCATTCGGTGGGGGCGTAGTGGATGTCATTCGCCTTGGCTACCTGAAGGCGGATTTCCTTCAGCGTCTTGCAGATATGCTTGCCTAATGTCATAATGATAGTTTTTGCATTATTACAACGCAAATATAGCGCAATTCTTGCAAGGTAAGTTTTTTTGTTATGAATTATTCACAAAATCTTCGTTGTTTGCTTGGTTGTTTAAATTCAACACAAAGAAAAGAGCTACAGATAAATACCGCCCCATCAAGTGAGCGCAGCGAACATAAACAATCGCAACTCTGTTGCGTCAACCCCCTCCCTGCGACCGCTTCTAAGGGAGCAGTACCATCCTTGGGTAGGGGGTTGAGACCTCTCCTAGGACAGGAGAGGTAGGTGAGGTGTGACAAAAGTTTTGTTAAATGTTTGCTGATTTAGTCAAATTTTATGAACTTTGCGACAAATATCATGCAACAATAATAATTTTCAATTGGAATATAAACTTTGTATTGAACAATAGCTTAAAATGGTAATAACAATAGTCGGTGCCAGTGCAACGGGAATCTATCTCGCAAAATATCTGTCTGGTGAGCAGATGGATATCTTTATTGTTGATACAGATGTCAATAAACTCATGGCAATAGATGCCGAATACAACTTGATGACGGTTGTTGGTGACGGCACCGTGTTTGCAACACTTCGACAGGCTGAAGTCGAGAAATGTGACTTGTTCATTTCCGTGACCAACGTTGCCGAGCGTAACATCGTTGCTTGCGGTATGGCCAAGTCGATGGGGGCAAAAATGACTGTTGCGAGAGTGGACAGAAATGATTACCTTGAGCCAGACAATCAGAATGTGATACGAAGAATGGGAGTCGACAAAGTGATTTTTCCAGAATCACTTATTGCACGAGGAATAATAGAGTCACTCAATCATTCTTGTTTCAGGTTTTGGTATGAGTTTCAGAAACGAGAACTGATTATGGTGGGGATAAGGCTTGAGGAAGACACACCACTTACACACAAGTTGCTCCGCGACTTGAATCAGTATCATGATTTATTCCATGTCGCTGTTATTAGGCGAGGTTTCAGAACCCTCATCCCAAATGGCAACTATATCTTGATGCCTGATGACATTCTCTATCTGACTACTTCGGACGACCATCTGCCTTTGGTGGTACAATTGACGGGAAAACAAGCATATGATATCAAAAGGGTAATCATTGCCAGAACGGGCAAAATCACCGAACTGACATTGGAGTATGCTCCAAAGCATCTGCAATTTACTGTGATAGAGAAGGATGCCGACATGGCACGGAAACTGAGCCATCTATTCCCTGCTGTCGACATCATCAACGGAGAGCCATCAGAATTTGAGGTGCTCAACGAAGCCGGCATCTCACGTGCCGATGCATTCATCGCGCTTGAAGAGTCCTCTGAAGGCAACATCCTGGCGTGCCTCACAGCAAAAGACATGGGAGTGAAGAAATCCATAGCCGAGATTGAACGGTCACAGTTCTTCAATATGGCGGAATCATTCAATATCGGTACAATTCTCAACAAACAAGTGCTGATGGCCGATGCCGTGTTCCAATTGCTGATTGATGCTGGAGCCGTGTCTTCGAAATGTCTGGTGCTCCCAGATGCCGTGGTCTTGAAGCTTGACATAAAACCCGGTGCAAAGATTGCTTCATCACAAGTCAAAGACTTGAAAATCCCAGAAGAAATCACATTTGCAGGGTTAATCAGAGATGGTCGGGCACGTCTTGTCAATGGTCAGACCCAATTCAAGCCTGGTGACACCGTACTCGTGGTTTGTCTTCAAGGGGCATTGCAAAAAGCTCAGAAATTATTTAGGTAGCCCATCATGCGACACAATAACAGCCGAAATGTTGGCAATGCCATCAACTTGCGGATGCTCTGCAAGGTATTGGGACAATTGCTTTTGGTTGAAACGGCATTTATGGTTTTGCCGTTGTTGGTATGCTTGGCAAATCGCGAAAGTGATGCATGGGCTTTTGTCATCGTGATGGTGATTACAGCGATGACGGGTGCAGCTATGAACTTCCTGTCACACCCACGCTACCATATATTGCGGCGGCGTGACGGACTATTGCTGGCATCGGTCGCATGGGTTGCTTTCTCCTTGTTCGGAATGTTGCCGTTCATCTTGTGCGAAACACGGTTAAATGTGAGCGAGGCATTTTTTGAGGCGATGTCAGGTTTTACAACCACGGGCGCCACTGTGATTCGTGACGTGGAAAGTTGCGGCAAGGGGATATTGCTTTGGCGGGCACTCACACAGTGGATAGGTGGACTGGGTATCATACTTTTTACGTTGACATTCATACCCACGCTGAACAATAGCAGTAGTCTGATGATGTTTCATGCAGAAGCGACAGGCATCACACACGATAAACTCGGAGCAAGAATAGCAAAGACAGCCCGGCGCCTGTGGAGTTTGTATGCCATGTTGACAATACTGCTTGTAGCAGTGCTTTGGGCAGGACCGATGGATTTGTTTGATAGTGTTTGTCATGCGGCAACCTGCATCTCCACTGGAGGCTTTTCAACACATAACGAAAGCATCGCTGCCTTTGAGTCTCCATATGTCATGGCGGTGCTGTCGGTGTTCATGTTTATAGGCGGCATCAGTTTCTCGCTCATTATCTCCGCCTTCCGTTATTCATGGAAGGTGTTCTTGCGTAATGACGTGTTCAAGACCTATGTGATGATTGTTGCTGTCTTTTATGTCTTTATAGTATTTGCCATTGTCAATGGTGGTCAATATAAGGGGTGGCAAAGCATTACTGTTGACCCTCTGTTCCACATCGTCTCGGCATTGACCTCCACCGGGTTCGGTGCCGGCAATTATGAAGGATGGGGATTCCTGGCGCTCACGATGACATTTTTCATGATGTTTGTCGGAGCATGTGCAGGTTCCACGACGGGAGGATTGAAAATCGACCGTTTCCTCTTTTTAGTTAAAAACATGCTCTTCGTCATGCGGAGATATGTGCGCCCACGCTTGATGAAGACGGTAAATATCAACGGCCAGAGCGTGGAGCCAGAGAAAGCCAATGAGATTGTCGCATACATCTCCCTTTTCACTATTCTTATCGTCATTGGTGGGGTGGTGCTTGTGGCGCAGGGATTTCCTATTGTCGATGCTTTTTTCTCCTCGGTATCTTGCGTGGCGAACAACGGTTTGGGAGCAGGAGTGACGGGCATCACCGGTTCATACGATTTCTTGCCATCAAGTGGCAAGTGGCTGATGTCTTTTCTTATGCTTGCCGGACGTCTTGAAATAATATCTCTTATAGCTGTTTTTTCTCCTTCATTTTGGCGTGCTTTGTAAAATGTAGGATAAATTCAACACAGTCACAGAGAAATAAGCCACAGATATATACCGCCCCATCAAGTGAGCGCAGCGAACACAAACAATCGCAACTCTGTTGCGTCAACCCCGTCCCTGCGACCGCCTCTAAGGGAGCAGTACCTTAGTGAAGAGCGCCGAGTAGGCGCGGTTGCATGAGGGTGTGTCAAAAAGAAAATCTTGTGCGCCAGCAACTCCCCTCTCATTCAAGGGAGGGTCGGGGTTGAGTATGTAACTAATTGAGATTCTTAAGAATAACTCCCCACC
>JAGCXX010000173.1 GCA_017961115.1 Prevotella sp.
GCTCATCACATCACTTGACTACTCCACTTACACAGGTCGTATCGCCGTGGGTAGGGTGCATCGTGGCAAACTCACAGAGGGCATGAACATCACTATCGCTCACCGCGACGGGTCGAAAGAGAAGACTAAAATTAAAGAACTCCATACCATTGAGGGTATGGGGCATGTGCGCACCAACGAGGTGGGGAGCGGTGACATCTGCGCCATTATCGGCCTGGAGCACTTCGAAATCGGCGATACCATCTGCGACTTTGAGAATCCCGACCCGCTGCCTCCTATCACCATCGACGAGCCTACTATGAGTATGCTCTTCACTATCAACGACTCCCCATTCTTCGGACGTGAGGGCAAATGGTGTACGTCGAGGCATATCAACGAGCGCCTGCAGAAGGAACTGGAGAAAAACCTCGCGCTAAAGGTGGAGGAGTTGGAGGGATATACCGACCGCTGGATTGTCAGTGGGCGTGGCGTGCTCCATCTCTCCGTGCTCATCGAGACCATGCGCCGCGAAGGGTACGAGCTTCAGGTGGGACAGCCGCAGGTGATTTACAAGGAAATCGACGGCGTGCGCTGCGAACCTATCGAGGAACTCACCATCAATGTGCCGGATGAGTTTGCCAGCAAGATGATCGACATGGTCACCAGACGAAAGGGTGAGGTCACTTCCATGGAGTCACAGGGCGAACGCACCAACATCGCTTTCGACATTCCGTCAAGAGGCATCATCGGTCTGCGCACCAATGTGCTCACAGCCAGTCAGGGGGAGGCCATCATGGCACATCGATACAAGGAATACCAACCCTATAAAGGCGACATCTCACGCCGTGTCAATGGTTCGATGGTGGCAATGGAGACGGGTACGGCATTCGCCTATTCCATCGACAAACTGCAGGACCGCGGCAAGTTCTTCATCGACCCGGGTGAGGAGGTGTACGCCGGACAGGTGGTGGGTGAGCACGTGCATGACAACGACCTCATCATCAACGTGACCAAGGCAAAGCAACTCACCAACGTGCGCGCCAGCGGCAGCGACGAGAAGGCACGCATCATCCCCAAGGTGGTGATGAGTCTCGAAGAATATCTGGAATATATCAAAAGCGATGAATTGGTGGAGGTGACTCCGAAGAGCATGCGCATCCGCAAGACCATCCTCGACCATAATGAGCGCAAACGCGCCAATATGGACAAATAAAAATCAGCCACTATGCGAATCGGTGTTATCGTAGCCATGGACAAGGAATTGGTCCAACTCCGCAGTATCCTCAGCGATGCAGTGGAAAAAATGATAGAAAGGCAATCCTTCGTCATTGGAAGGATTGGTGAAAAGGAGGTCGTCCTCCAGAAATGTGGCATCGGAAAGGTGAATGCTGCTGTGGGTACAGTGGAGATGATTCATGCCTTCCAACCTGACATCATCATTTCCACAGGTTGTGCTGGAGGTGCCGACACTAACCTTCAGATTACGGATGTGGTGGTGGGCACCCACTATGTTTTCCACGATGTGTACTGCGGCAGTGAGGTGGCCTACGGACAGATGGTGGGCATGCCGGCGGACTTCAAGGCTGATGAGGGGCTGGTGGAAAAGGCATTGCAGCTTAAGGGCACGGCCAAGGTGCATACCGGACTCATGGTGAGTGGCGACTGGTTCGTCGACTCCCGCGAGAAGATGAGCGACATCCTCAGCCTTTTCCCTCAAGCCATGGCGGTGGATATGGAAAGTTGTTCAATCGCACAGGTGTGTTACCTATATGGGGTTCCTTTCGTCTCCTTCCGCGTCATCAGCGATGTGCCGCTCAGCGACCACAAGGCAGCACAGTATTTTGACTTTTGGAGCACAATGGCCAATGGGTCGTTTGAGGTGACCCGGGCTTTCATCCACTCCATTTAGAATAAAGGCTGAAAGTTTTTCCATCAGCGGTTGCGTGTTGTGAAAATATTGATTACTTTTGCAAAGTTAAATGATACTCAACTAAATCAATAGAAATATGAAAAATCTGGATTGGGCAAATCTGTCGTTTGGCTACATGCCGACTGACTACAATGTGCGTTGCTACTACCGCGACGGAAAATGGGGCGAGATTGAAATCTGCTCCGATGAGTTCATCAAACTGCACATGGCGGCCACTAGCCTCCACTACGGACAGGAGGCTTTCGAGGGACTCAAGGCTTATCGCTGTCCCGATGGCAAGGTACGCACATTCCGCTCTGATGAGAATGCCGCACGCCTGCAGCGCACATGCCGTGGCATTATGATGCCAGAGGTGCCTACAGAACTGTTCGAGGAGATGGTGGCTAAGGTGGTGAGGCTCAACCAGGAGTATATCCCCACCTATGAGAGCGGTGCCACACTTTACATCCGTCCGCTCCTCATCGGTACATCGGCACAAGTGGGTGTGCATCCGGCCAAGGAATACCTCTTCCTTATCTTCGTAACACCAGTGGGTCCTTACTTCAAGGGTGGATTCTCCACAAATCCGTATGTCATCATACGCGACTACGACCGCGCAGCACCCCTCGGCACGGGATGCTATAAGGTGGGTGGCAACTATGCCGCTTCACTCTTTGCCAATAATGTGGCGCATGAGAAAGGTTACGCTTGTGAGTTCTATCTCGATGCCAAAGAGAAAAAATATATGGATGAGTGCGGTGCTGCCAACTTCTTCGGAATCAAGAACAACACCTATGTAACACCGAAATCGACATCCATCCTTCCCAGCATCACCAACAAGAGCCTCATGCAGCTCGCTGAGGACTTGGGTCTGAAGGTGGAGCGCCGTCCCATCCCCGAGGAGGAACTGGAAACTTTCGAGGAGGCTGGCGCCTGCGGAACTGCTGCTGTCATCAGTCCTATCTCCTATATTGATGACCTCGATACGGGCAAACGTTATGATTTCGGACCAGAACCGGGTCCCATCTCCAAAAAACTCTATGAGACGCTGCGAGGCATCCAATACGGCACCATTGAGGACAAGCATGGGTGGACTAAAGTAATCATTGGATGAGCAAAGGAAAACTGGCGAAGTTCGCCGACATGGAAAAATATGAGAACGTGTTCCAATACCCTTATTCGGTAGTGGAACACGTTCCTTTTGACATGCAGGGACATTGGCGCGACGACTACTTCCACAACGAAAACCCCATTGTGCTCGAGCTGGGCTGCGGAAAGGGGGAATATACAGTGGGATTGGCACGGATGTTCCCTGACGTCAATTTCATCGGCGTGGACATCAAGGGCGCACGGATGTGGACAGGGGCAACGCAGGCTCTGAATGAGGGATTGCACAACGTGGCTTTCCTGCGCACTAACATAGAAATCATCGAACGTTTCTTTTCGCCAGGCGAGGTGCAGGAGATATGGCTTACCTTCAGCGACCCGCAGATGAAAAACCCCAGAAAAAGACTTTCCAGTACGTTCTTCTTGGAGCGCTACCGTAAATTCCTTGTAGACGGGGGAACGGTTCATCTAAAGACCGACTCCAACTTCCTTTTCACTTACACCCGCCTCATGGTGGAGAAAAACCAGCTTCCCATGCTTCTTTGTACCGACGACCTCTACCATTATGACAATGTAGATGAGGCAACAAGGCAAATCCTTTCCATCCACACCTATTATGAGAATATGTGGATAGAGCGGGGACTCAATATCAAGTATATGAAATTCCAACTGCCGCATAAAGGCATGCTTGAGGAGACGAATGAGGAAATACCTCTCGACGACTATCGCAGCTACCGACGTGATAAGCGGTCTTCGCTCGACAAGGCAAAATAAACTTTCCTATTACTACATATAATAAGAAACCGGTTGATATGAGATTCAGCCGGTTTTTTCATGCTTTTTTTGATTTTTGCGACAGATCTTGCAATTGCTCGCCCTTTTTGTCGCAACAAAGGACAAGTGTCGTTATTTAATTTACATTAAATACTGATGATTTTTGCACAGTGACGAAAATCGCCCTACCTTTGCAATGTCAAAAGGAAAAAACAACATCCCGATGACATGACAAAAGAAAAAGATAAAACATAAATAATAACAACAAAAAAACAACAAAATTATGAAAACTTCCAAAATGATGATCGCCGCCATCCTTCTCTGCGGCACAAGTTTGAGCGCACAAGCACAGGACTATTATGAGACAAAAAACGAAATAGCCATCTCAGTCGGTGCAGGAACTTCAACACAGCTTTTTGACGTGTATTCAAAAATGTCAACAAGTATGGGGCAAGCCTTGATTTCAGCTATTTTTTCCGGTGGGCATTATGTATCAACAACCTCTTATGAGGATAAGGCTTATGTCCCCCCCATTTCGGTTGAGTATTTCCATCATTTTGGCAAGGTAGTCGGTGTAGGTGGCATCGTGGCCTTCAACAGCAACAAACAAGATATTTATTATAACACAGGGAAGAATGTGGATGGCGTCGCTAAGACGATAGATAAGGAAAAAGTAGGCAATGCAAGCAAATACTTCATCACCGTGATGCCCGCTGTAAAGTTCGACTGGCTCCGTAAGAAGAACGTTGGTCTCTATTCTAAAGTGGCATTTGGTCTCACATATTTCAATGAGAAACAAAAAGATTCACAAGATAAGGGAAAGGATTTCAGTGATAGTGGTATCAGGTTCAACTACCATGTCTCTCTGATTGGTGTCGAGGTCGGTTCTACCAAACTACGTGGCTTCACTGAGCTCGGTATGGGTGAGCAAGGTATTGTCCAGGCAGGTATCAGGTACAAATTCTAAACAAACATCAATTTTCTGAAATAGTTCCTTCCTCTGTTTAGGGGAAGGATTTTTTTAATTATTTATGTGAAACATAGGTCGCAATTCTAAAAAAAACTGTATTTTTGCACACTATTAATCACTTTAAAATTCAAAAATATGAGAAAATTTTTGTTCATGATGCTGATGATGCTCACGGCCAATGTGATGATAGCCAAAGACATTCGCACTCTGGTGGTGACTACCAACCCGCAGATGCATTGCAAGAAATGTGAGAATCACGTGAAAAACGGACTCAAGGACTTGAAAGGCATTAAATCGGTGGAGACAAGCGTGGCCGACCAGACGGTGACCATCCAATATAATGCCAAGAAAATCTCTGAGGAGCGTATCATTCAGGCACTCGATGGAATCGGAAGAAAAGCCCGCAAACTTGCTGATGGCGAGAAAATTGTTAGGGAGGCGCATGAATGCAGTGAGGGAACTGAAGGAGGAGACAGCAACTAATGACGCTCTACCCACAACTAATTTTTGATGCGCTCGCTACTGTCACCTATCCGGGTACCAAGAAAAACCTGATAGAGAGTGAGATGGTGGCGGATAACCTGCGCATTGACGGTATGAAAGTGTCGTTCTCTATCATCTTCCCAAGGGAGACCGACCCTTTCCTCAAATCCACCGTTAAGGCGGCGGAAGCGGCTATCCATTATCATGTGGACAAAGACATCGTGGTGGATATCACTCCCGAATTCAAGGCTAAACAACCTCCTCAATCAGAGAAACTACTGCCGCAGGTGAAGAATATCATTGCGGTGAGTTCTGGAAAAGGTGGGGTGGGGAAGAGTACCGTCGCGGTCAATCTTGCCATATCATTGGCAAGGTTGGGCTACAAGGTGGGACTGCTCGACACGGATATCTTCGGACCGTCAATACCAAAAATGTTCGGTGTGGAGGATGCTCGTCCCTATGCCGTTGAGGTGGATGGCAGAAACCTCATCGAACCCATTGAGCAATATGGGGTTAAGCTGCTAAGCATCGGATTCTTCGTAAGTCCTGAGACGGCTACACTTTGGCGTGGAGCTATGGCGTGCAATGCTTTGAAGCAACTGCTCGGCGATGCTGACTGGGGAGAACTCGACTATCTCATCCTCGACACTCCGCCGGGTACCAGCGACATCCATCTCTCGTTGCTGCAACTGCTCGACATCACTGGAGCGGTGATTGTCAGCACACCACAGGCAGTGGCACTTGCCGATGCCCGCAAGGGCATTGACATGTATCTCAATGAGAAAGTCAATGTGCCTATCCTCGGACTCGTGGAGAACATGGCGTGGTTCACACCGGCTGAATTGCCTCAAAACCGTTACTATATCTTTGGAAAAGAGGGATGCAAGCAACTCGCTGCGGAGATGAATATCCCGTTGCTTGCACAGATACCTGTCGTGCAGAGCATTTGCGAGAATGGTGACGCAGGCACTCCAGCTGCTCTCAATATTGAGACGGCCTCTGGGCAGGCTTTCCTCAATCTCGCCCAGGCGGTGCTTTCTGTATCAAGACGGAGAAAAGCTAATCAATAGTAATGGCTTTAACTGATGAATGAAATGACCAGTTTTTTGGAAAAGAAAACAAGGGGCTGGATATCTCTTGTTGTTTTCTTAATGTGTCTCTCTTTGACCTCTTGTGCCGAGTTGCTCAGCACTATCGTGGAAGACGACATGACGGTAGCGTTGAATAACGCAAAGCCGAAGAGTTCGAAAAGCAAGAAGACCAAAGAAAAGGAGGAAAAACAACTTAAACAAGAGGGTAAATGCCCTGTCTGTCACGGAATGGGAAAAACTCCTGATGGACAGTACACCTGCTCCAAATGCAATGGAACAGGTAAATTTTCTGAATGATGATAGCATAACTGCAACAAAGATAGTGTTGCAGAAAAAAATAATTAGGGAAAAAGATTGATTATCAATTTTTTTTCCTATTTTTGCGAAGTGTTCACAACATTTCACAATCTTCAATCTAATAACCTCATATCTCTCAACTATGCGAAAGACTGGTTTTTTCTATCGGGTTTATGACCTATATGTGGACGGCTTCCGCAATATGACGTTGGGGAAAACACTGTGGACTGTCATTCTCATCAAACTTTTCATTATCTTCTTGGTACTCAAACTCTTTTTCTTCCCCAATTTTATTAAGCAACATGCAGCCGAGGGTGAGGAGGCGGAGTTCGTTGGCACGGAGATGATGAACAGGACAACTGAAGTAAATGAATAATCTTAACTAATATAGGGACTTATGCAAAACATCTTATTAAACATTGACATGGGAATGGTCGACTGGGCAAGGGCACAGTTTGCCATCACGGCCATCTATCATTGGCTCTTCGTCCCTCTCACTTTGGGACTGGCGGTGATTATGGGTATCATGGAGACGTGCTATTATCGCACCAAAAACGTGTTTTGGAAGGATGCTGCAAAATTCTGGCAGAAACTCTTCGGCATCAACTTTGCCATGGGTGTCGCCACTGGTATTATCCTGGAATTTGAATTCGGCACCAACTGGAGCAATTACTCATGGTTCGTTGGCGACATCTTTGGCGCTCCTCTTGCAGTAGAAGGCATCGTCGCATTCTTCATGGAGTCGACATTCGTTGCAGTGATGTATTTTGGATGGAAAAAGGTGTCGGCAGGATTCCATTTGGCATCAACATGGCTCACGGGTTTGGGAGCAACCATCTCGGCATGGTGGATTCTTGTCGCTAATTCATGGATGCAATATCCAGTGGGATGTGAATTCAACCCTGAGACCATGCGCAATGAGATGGTGTCGTTCTCTCAAGTGGCATTCTCTCCTTTCGCCATCGACAAGTTCTGCCATACCGTTACTTCGGCATGGATTATCGGCGCATTGTTCACCGTGGCGGTCAGCGCATATTACCTGCTGAAAAACAGGGAGCGCCGACTGGCTGTGGAGAGTATCAAAATCGGAGGCATCGTTGGTTTGGTAGCTTCTATACTCGCTGCCATCACAGGCGACCACTCTGCCTATACGGTGGCTCAGGTGCAGCCGATGAAACTCGCTGCCATGGAGGCGCTGTATGATGGCCATAAGGGGGAAAGCCTGACAGCCATCGCATGGATTAATCCCTTTACACAACCCGACTACAGAAAAGGTGGTGAGGCTCCGATGAGAATAGGGATTCCTAAAATGCTGGCATTTATGGCTACTCACGATTTCAATGGATTTGTCCCAGGAGTCAACGACATCATCAATGGTGGCTATGAGGATGCAAACGGAGAGGTGCAGCCATCATTGAAAGAGAAGATGCAAAGGGGCAGGAAGGCTATCGAAAGCCTTGGAAAATACAGGCAGCTGAAGAAAGAATCGGGTGGACAACCTTCTGAGGCGCAGAAAAAACAACTGGCCGTATTTGCAAAGGATATCAAAGACAACATGAAGTATTTCGGCTACGGATACATCAAGGAAGCTGATGAGACCGTGCCTTACATCCCATTGTGCTTCTATACGTTCCGCATTATGGTGGGCCTGGGATGCCTGTTCATCCTCTTCTTCGCCGTCACCCTTTTCTTGGTTTACAAGAAGGACATTGCCAAGGGTAAGTGGTGGATGTGGACAGCCCTCATCCTGCTGCCGTTGGGATATGTGGCAAGTGAGTCTGGATGGCTCGTTGCGGAGTTTGGCAGACAGCCTTGGACCATCCAGGACATGATGCCTACTTGGATAGGTGTGAGCGAACTGTCTTCAAATGCCGTCATGCTCACCTTCTTCATCTTCCTAGTGCTCTTCACCACCTTGCTGGCTGTAGAAATCAATATCCTCTGCAAGCAAATAAAAAAAGGACCGGAGTACACAAAGTGAGCCGATGACTATCTTTAGGTAAAATAACAATACATCAACTCAAAATATTATCTTATGTCTTACGAGTTCATGCAACATTATTGGTGGTTCCTGGTTTCCTTGCTGGGAGCCTTGCTGGTATTCCTCATGTTCGTACAGGGTGCCAATTCATTGATATTCAGCCTCGGCGCAGATGATACGGAGCGTAGGATGCTCGTCAATTCCACTGGCAGAAAATGGGAGTTCACATTCACCACACTCGTCACATTTGGTGGCGCGTTCTTCGCATCCTTCCCCTTGTTCTACAGTACCAGTTTCGGAGGGGCTTACTGGCTCTGGATGCTCATTCTCTTCTCTTTTGTCATGCAGGCGGTGAGTTATGAGTTCCAAAACAAGTTGGGTAACATATTTGGCGCCAGGTTTTTTCAGATATTCCTTGTTATCAATGGTATCGTGGGACCAGTGCTCCTCGGTGGTGCGGTGGCGACTTTTTTCAATGGTTCCAATTTCCTCATCGACAAGATGAACCTAACAGATGAGACCAACCCCATCATCAGCAGATGGGCCAACGGGAGCAACGGCTTGGATGCATTGTTGGATATTTGGAATGTCATCTTCGGACTGGCGGTATTCTTCCTTGCACGGATTTTGGGCTTGCTATATATAATTAATAATGTGGCGGATGACGCTCTGCGCTCCAAGTGCCGTGATAAACTCAAACTGACCACCGTGTTCTTTTTGGTGCTCTTCTTGCCGTTCCTCATACGCACACTGCTCAAACAGGGGTTCGCCAGTGATCCTGCAACAGGAGTTATTGTCATGGAACCCATGAAGTATCTCCACAACTTGCTGGATATGTGGTATGTCTTGATCCTGCTGCTCATCGGAGTGGGATTGTTGCTCTACGCCATCCTGACCACCATCAGACGCAAGGACAACATCTCTGGTATATGGTTCGCTGGTGTGGGAGTGGTCATCGTGGTTTTGTGCCTGCTGTTATGTGCTGGATGGAATGATACGGCATACTATCCTTCCAATGCAGACTTGCAGAGCAGTCTGACTATTGCCAACAGCTGCAGCAGTGAGTTTACATTGCGCACCATGACTTATGTCAGCTTCCTCATTCCTTTCGTCTTGGCATATATCGTTTATGCCTGGAGAGCTATCGATAGCAAGAAAATCGACAGGGAGGAAATCGCGGGTAAAGACCATATCTATTAAATGCCTTCTGTCAGATGAGAAAGCTGTTGTTCACATCAATGCTGCTGTTCTTCTCCGGTACCGTCCTCGCACAGACGGTGCCGGACACTGTGAGAAACGTGGTGCTCCTGCAAACAACGATGGGTGATATTCGCATCGCTTTGTTCAACGAGACACCGCTGCATCGTGACAATTTCATCAAACTTGTCGAAAAGGGAAAATACGACGGCGTGCTCTTTCACAGGGTAATCAAGGATTTTATGATACAGACTGGCGACCTGGGGTCCGTCAAAGCCAAACCTGGGGAGGAACTGGGTGAAACACCTGAAAAATACAAGGTGCCGGCAGAAATCAGATATCCTCTGCTTTTTCACCGCAGGGGGATGGTGGCAGCGGCACGCGAGGCCGACCGTGTCAACCCCAAAAGAGAATCGTCAGCCTCACAGTTCTATATCGTATATGGATGGAATTTCAATGAGGCAGAGATAGAACTCTTCAAACATAAACTCGACTCTACCTCAGGGGGAAAACACGTCATGCCGCCTGAGGTGATGGAGGCTTATGTGCGCTACGGAGGCACACCACATCTTGATGGGGCATACACTGTCTTCGGCGAAGTGTTGGAGGGCATGGATGTGGTAGAGAAAATCCAATCTGTCGAGACAGACCCTGCCGATCGTCCAAAGGAGGACATACGCATCATCAAGGCATCCATCCTTCATCCCTAATCCCTAATCTTTCATCCTTCATCTTTCATCTTTCATCCCCACAAATCGAGCGGCGGCGTTGCTGCCGCTTGATTTATGTCAAGAAAGGTGAAAACTTTTTGTTTTCCCCGAAAAAAGTTTGGAAAACATTTGGCTGGTAGTCCCGAAGTTCGTACCTTTGCATCCGCTTTCGGGGAGAACCCCGGGGCAGAATCTAGAAGAAGCGTTCTTTGATAGGATTTCATGAAGACAGAGAAGTAGTACAAGAAGCACCGGCGCTTCCGTTTTGGAGCCGCCGGGGGTAGAGAATGCGAGCCGTCAATTTAAGGTGA
>JAGCXX010000174.1 GCA_017961115.1 Prevotella sp.
CACCAAAGTCTGGCCAACTGCTTTCAATGTATTTTTGTCGATATGTGCCATGGTGTCGATGACGGTGTG
Organism: Prevotella sp.; assembly: GCA_017961115.1. Classification (GTDB taxonomy): domain Bacteria; phylum Bacteroidota; class Bacteroidia; order Bacteroidales; family Bacteroidaceae; genus Prevotella. The sequence continues at coordinate 70 of JAGCXX010000174.1, forward strand.
CCAGGTAGGACCGAATGAACTTTCCGCACAGTCGGGATAGTAGGGAATGATGTCGATGGTGGGAATGCCAGCCTTCTCGTTGACCGGCAGGTGGTCGTCGGTGATTTGTCCACCCAGCGACATGGGGAAATAGCCGCTGTAGCCCGCCTCATGGGCAGCCCGCCACACCTTCTCTACAATCTGCGGTGCCATTCTTACCGATATCATCTCCTTATGGAACTGTGCCGCTTCGCCTCCCACCATGTCGAGGCGAATGCCGAACTCTGTGGTGTAGTCCTCGGCATGGTAATTGCTTGCCCAATACTGTGCCCCCAAAGCCCATGAGTTCTCATCGCTGCGGTTGGTCCACTGTGGGATACCCCAATCCTCTGCATCGAAGCACACGAAGTCAACACCTACCTCAAGGGAGTCGTTCAACTGCAGCAGTCGTGCTATTTCCAACATCACCGCCACACCGCTCGCCCCGTCGTTGGCAGCCATGACAGGTTTCTGCCAATTGGTGCTGTCGGGGTCGTTGTCTGCCCATGGCCTGCTGTCCCAGTGTGCACAAAGAAGGATATGGCGCTGTCGCTCAGGGTGGTGGCGTGCGATAATGTTGGTTGCCCTGAGCATGGTGCCATCATAGCCTGTCAGAGCAGCTTTCTGCAACTCCACGGTGCATCCCAACTGCTGGAATTTCTCCGCTATCCAAGCTGCACATTGCTCATGTGCCTCACTGTTCATTGTTCGTGGTCCAAACGCACATTGCGCATAGCAGTATGCCCACGCAGAGTCAGCATTGAACTCAGGTCCGATGCTCTCCACCTCTATGACATCCACGTTGCCGCCACCGCCTCCCTTACAGGAAGCATTGCTGAGGAGCATGATGGCAGCACATGCCATGGCAATGGTGGCTATCTTTCTGCGGAAACGATATATCGCGTCCCTACTCTTGCTCACGGTTGTATTTATTATGCTATAATTATCAATTTTCAATTTTCAGTCTAAATATTAAGTTGTTCTTCCTTATTTTTGCTGCACTTGTGCCATGACGCGCAACCAGTTGCCACCCCAAATCTTCTGGATGTCACGCTCGCTGTATTTGTTTTTCAGCAATGCGAGGGTGAAATTCACCATTTCCGATGCGTTGGCGAGCCCCAATACTCCTCCGTCGCCGTCGAAGTCAGAACCCAGTCCCACATGGTCGATGCCCATGATGCGCACGGCATGGTTGAGATGCTCAATGGCATCGCGGATGGTGGCCTCTCCCTCTGTCCGGAGGAAACCGCCATAAAGGGTGACATGCACCACACCGCCCTTCTTGGCGATGGCCCTCAGTTGGTCGTCGGTGAGGTTGCGCGGCACGTCGCAAAGAGCCTTGCAGTTGGAGTGGCTGCACACGATGGGTGTCTTGCTGATTTCGAGAGCATCGTAGAAACTCTGCTCACTGGCATGGCTGAGGTCGACCATGATGCCCTGGCGGTTCATCTCACGGATGACCTTCTCACCAAACTTGCTCACGCCATGGTTGGTGTCGCATCCCTTGGCGCTGTCGCAGATGTCGTTGTCACCATTGTGGCAAAGGGTGATATACACCACGCCTCGCTGCGCGAAGTGCTTGATATTCTCAACATCATGGTTGAGGGCGATGCCGTTTTCGATGGCAAACATCACCGACTTGCGGTCCTTCCGCTTGTCCTCAAAGAGGTCGGCGGGCGTGCGTGCGATGCTGAGGTATTTGCGGTTGCTTCTGACAATCGCCTCTATCTTGTCAAAGATGAAGTCGGCATATTCCATGGGCGTGTTGACATCAAACGCCACTTTTGAGGAGAACGACTCTCCCATCTTGGGCTGCGGCAGATAGGCCGCCATGATGACGGCATCTTGTCTTCCCTCCGTCATCTTGTGAAGGTCGACGAGGATGCGGCTGTCGCGTGAGTCAAACTTGATGTCCTCATGGAAGAACATCGGTGTGTCGCAGTGGGTGTCGAGGGTGAGCACCCGCTCATGGATGCGCTTGACAAGTTTGTAGTTGCTTGCCTGTGCAACGAGCCACTCAAAGAGTTTTCTCCCATCCTCCTCGAGGTTCTCCGGATGCCACTGCACCCCCAATATGGGTTTGAACTCTCGGCTCTCGATGGCCTCGATAACGCCGTCTGGAGCCTTGGCTGTGACGCGGAACTTCTTTCCTGGGTCAGCCACCGCCTGATGGTGGAAAGAGTTGACAAAGATGCGCTCACTCTTGTAGATGCGGTAGACGACGGAATCCTTGTCGATATCCACGGAGTGCGTAGGATGGTTGCGCTCGCAGTCCTGAGAGTGCTTCACCACCTTCTGCCGTGGTGTGGCAGGTTCCTTCTCCTTGTCCTTTTCTTTCTTTTTCTTCTTGTCGGCATTCTCCGCTTCTGCCAGCTCCTGTTCAGCCAGCGCCGTGGTGATGTCCTGCATCACTTTTCCACCGAGAGCCACTGCCATGGTCTGTATGCCCCGGCAGATACCCAGGATGGGAATCTGCCTGTTGTATGCCAGACGGGTGATGAGCAGTTCGGGCAGGTCGCGCTGCGCGTTGATGTGATGGAGTTCGGGTGAGGGCTCCTCGCCCGCCCAAAGGGGATTGATATCGGCACCTCCCGAGAGCAGGAGTCCGTCGATTCCTTCGAGGGTGTTGATAATCACGTCCTTGTCCTCCACGGGGGGGATGAGCACAGGAGTACCTCCCGCAGCCACCACCTGCTGGTAATAGGCTTGCGTCATGGTCGCCTCCCCTTTCTGGAAGTTGGCGGTGATGCCTATGATGGGTTTTTGCTTGGCCTCTGGGAAGGAGGCATAGATATTGTCGAGATGTGTGCTGAGGTCAAAGGATGCCATAGCTTATGCTTCGATGTCTTCTATCCTGACGGGTATTTCGCGCTTGATGCTCTGTTCGAGCGAGATGAGTGTCTCTGTCGCCACCACGCCAGGGATGCTCTGCAACTGGTTGTTGAGCAAGTCCATGAGTTGTTCGTTATCACGTGCGAAGAGTTTCACAAGCATGGTATAGGGACCGGTGGTGAAGTGGCACTCCACGATTTCTGGGATATGTACCAGCCGCTCACAGACCGACTTGTACATGCTTCCCCTCTCGAGTGTGATGCCCACGTAGGTGCAGGTGTGATAACCGAGACTTTTGGGATTGACATCAAATCCGCTTCCAGTGATGATGCCGTTTTCGATGAGATGCTGGACGCGCTGATGGATGGCGGCCCTTGACACATTGCACTCTGCTGCCACATCCTTGAACGGGATACGTGCGTTTTTGGAGAGGATACAAAGGATTTTCTTATCGAGCTGGTCGATTTTCTCAGTAGCCATTGTGTTGTTGCTGTTCTGTTAGTAATAAAAAAAGAGTTGTTGACATATTGTTA
>JAGCXX010000175.1 GCA_017961115.1 Prevotella sp.
CGTGGCGGCAAGTTTGGCAATGTCGACCAACTTGTCTGTATCCGGGTTGTTGTTGATGAGCGTATCTGCAACAAAGAGGAGGCCGCGCTGGGAGTTGATGATGTGCATTGTGCCGAAATTCTCATATTCGGGTCGCACGCCGATGATTTCCTTTACTACCTTCAGTGTGTTGGAGTATTTGGTGTAGAGTCCGGTGATGAAGGCGTCGGCCTCTCCGGTCTCCACCATCATCATGCCGAAATAGTTGCGCTCAAACATCTTGTCGTTGGCTTCCTCAAATGTGTAGCCGTCGCGTTGCCGCTTCTCGGTGAGGATGCGTGCAAAACGCTCGCGGCGCTCAGCCTCCCGGTCATGTCTGAGGTTGACTATCTCTATGCCCTCAAGGCTGAGTTCGAGTTGGGCAGCAAGTTTCTCTATGCGCTCATCATTGCCTAAAAGGATAGGGTAGCAGATGCCTTCTGCCTTGGCCTGAACGGCAGCTTTCAGCATGGTGGGGTGGATGCCTTCTGCGAACACCACGCGCTGCGGATGTGCACGGGCGGTATCATACAGTTTGCGTGTCACCTTGGTTTGAAGTCCGAGCATCTGGCGGAGGCTGTTTTTGTATTCTTCCCAGTCGGTGATGGTGCGGCGGGCCACACCGCTGTCGATGGCAGCCTTGGCTACGGCTGCCGACACCTCAGTGATGAGTCGGGGGTCAACGGGTTTGGGAATGAAATAATCGGGGCCGAAGGTCAGGTTGTTCACCTTGTACACATCATTCACCACATCAGGCACGGGTTGCTTTGCGAGGTCGGCAATGGCGAGCACGGCGGCCATCTTCATCTCTTCGTTGATGGCGCGTGCATGTACGTCGAGCGCTCCTCGGAAAATATAGGGAAAACCTATTACATTGTTGATTTGGTTGGGATAGTCGGAGCGGCCGGTCGCCATCAGCACGTCGGGCCGTGAGTCCATGGCGTCCTCATAAGAAATTTCGGGGACGGGGTTGGCCAGTGCAAAGACGATGGGGTCTTTGGCCATGGAGCGCACCATGTCTTTCGTCAGCACATTGCCTTTCGACAAGCCGACAAAGACATCGGCACCGCAGACTGCCTCCTCAAGAGTGTGTACATCGGTGCGGTTGGTGGCGAAAAACCGTTTTTGCTCGTTCAGGTTGTCGCGGTCGCTGGTGATGACTCCCTTCGAGTCGAGCATTAGGATGTTCTCCTTCCTTGCACCAAGGGCCATATAGAGTTTGGTACAAGAGATGGCGGCGGCACCTGCGCCGTTCACCACGATTCTCACATCGGCGATGTTCTTGCCGTTCACCTCAAGGGCGTTTTTCAGACCTGCGGCGGAGATGATGGCGGTGCCGTGTTGGTCGTCGTGCATCACGGGGATGTCGAGGGTGCGCTTCAGTCGCTCCTCGATATAGAAGCATTCCGGAGCCTTTATATCCTCAAGATTGATGCCTCCGAAGGTGGGGGCTATCTTCTCCACGGCCTCGCAGAACTTCTCTGGGTCTTTCTCGGCCACCTCAATATCAAACACGTCGATGCCGCCGTAGATTTTGAAAAGCAGGCCTTTGCCTTCCATCACTGGCTTTCCGCTCAGCGCACCGATGTCGCCCAGTCCGAGCACGGCGGTTCCGTTGCTGATGACCGCCACCAGATTGCCCTTGTCTGTGTAACGGTAGGCATCGTCGGGATTAGACTGAATCTCAAGGCATGGGAACGCCACACCGGGTGAGTAGGCGAGACTCAGGTCGGTTTGTGTGCGGTAGGGTTTGGTTGGCTTTACTTCGATTTTTCCAGGACGGCCGCTGTGATGATATTCCAGGGCGGCTTCTTTCGTGATTTTGACCATAAAAACTGTTACTTTATTATGAAAACTTCAAAACAAGTTGCAAAAGTACACTTTTTTTTCCATTTGAAGGCACATTTTGCTGTTTTTTGGCCAATTTCCCTATAAACCTCAATACACCACCGTCTTCTTGCCGTCTATGATATATATGCCGTTTGATGTGGGAGTCTCCACCCGTTGTCCGCTCAAGGTGTAAATGCCTTTGTGGCTTTGTCGGGTGGGGTAGGTCACTTGTTGGATGCCTGTTGGGTCTTCATATTCCATGCTGCTGAGTTGTGCTCCTGTAGTGCCTTCACCCACATGGATGGTGAACCAGAAACGTGCGGTGGCTTGTTTGCCGTTGGCATCGCGGTAGCATAGTGCCTGTCCGATTTTGTAGGTATCTCCGTCCTTCAGGCGGTTGGGATATTGTCCCACGGTGAAGGTCATCGAGGCGGGAGCAAACTCGCTATACACGTAGCCGGAGGCATAGGCGCACACCAATCCGTTTTGGTTGAACCAGTGGCCGTAGCCGTTGGCTGTGGAGGCGCGGTTGACGGTGGCTCCATTTACGGGGTTGAGGGGGTAGAACATCATCTTGCCTTTTCCCGGACCGCCAGAGCCCCATGCCTGAATCATGTTGCCGAATGAGGATGGAGAAACTTGGAAGGCTGTGCCCAACTGGGCAAGGGCTTTCCCTGAGATGTTGAATGTAGCTCCGCTGTGATTGACCGCATCCTTTGGGAAATACACGTCATAGTTAAGGGTAACGTCGGCGATGGCACGCCCATCGAGAACTGAATTCACATACACGGTGGCACGGTTGCCGATATCTGTTCCTTCAAGACGGAATCGGTAGGGCCAGTGCTCGTCATTGAGCATGTTCTCATCCCATTTGTGCTGCACATACCGTGTCGGGGCAGGCACTACGATGAGCCATAGGCGGTCTACATTTTCCGGAAGGGTCATGCTCACATCGTTGGTCACTTCCTGCGATGTCATGCAGTAGAGAGAGTCTTGTTGTATATACATTCTCGTGCCGTCTTTCAACAAGGCGACATATCCCAGACGGAAGGCGCGTTGGCTGGGAATGGTGTTCTTGATGTAGGTGGTGCGCTTGGTCTGAGTCCATTGTGTTTCTCCGTTCATCAATTCTGCTGGGTCACCGTCTGCCAGACTGGCACCAGTGGGCAGTGCGGTGAAGTGGGTCACAATCTCTGTACCGGCTTCAGGCACCTGCAATGGAATGATGTTGAATCCGGTGCTTTGCGGAGTGCTTGAGAGGGCTACCTGATAGGTGCTGTCGGCTGTCTGCACACAGTGGTAGTCGAAGTCGCCGATATAGTTGTTGCGGAAGGGACTGCATGCCTGCATGTCCCATGTGGCGCAATGAGCGGCATAATCGTAATAAATTTTGTAAAGGCCTGTCGCGTCAAGTCCTTTGAGTTTCATCAGCGCATTGTTGAAGTCGCTGGCTCCAATCATCGGTTGGCGCCACACCTGGGCAACAGTGGTGATATCGTCATATTTGTCACAAAGGTAGTAGTGCAGCCAATAACTTTGGTAGCGGTGCCACTCATGTGAGAACGCCATGTTGTGCGACTTGCGGAAAACGTTGATGCTCTGCGGGTACATCTCGTTGGGATACGACTGGTTGGCTTGCCATTGGGCTGTCTGCTCCCATATGGCCTGGCCATTGCCAACGGGCAGGTGGAAGCCTGTGCCGATGCTGGACGACGAGTTGTGGTTGTTGCCAGATGCGTCGGCATAGCACATGTAGTGGAAGGAGTGTCCCACCTCATGGGCAACGGAATGACCGACGGGTTTGCAGGCAGAAGGTCCCAACCACAGAGCGCTTACCTCAAAGTCGTAGCCGCCGCCGTAGCATACCCAATCACGGGTATGGTTGAGCAGCACCATCACCTTGTATTTGTTCAGGTTGGTCTTCTCCTTGTCGACAAATCCGAGGCGGTTGATTTCCAATCATAAAATTGCTCGCACTTTTTCAGCAGGTCTTGTTCGTCAACTCTGAAGGCCTCAGGAGACTTGGAGGGTAGGGTGGAGCCATAGCCCTTGTCCCACAGCACAATGACGTTGTCTGATTCCACCGAACGTGACTTCGACCAGGTGTAGCGGTTGTTGGGGTCACTCTCACTCCAGAGCAGTGTGTCGGGATTCCATGGATGTTTCCACTCATCGGGAACATACATCTTCTTTTGGGCCATGGCGCCCACAACATTTAATAAAAAAAGTAAGGTAATTGTAGCCTGTTTCATGATATGCAGTTGCTATGTTGGTTATTTCGGGTGCAAAGTAAATACATTTTTCAACAATAATACTACAACTTTTGTTTTTTTCATTGTCTTTTCTGATGATTCCTGATATTTTTACATTATGATTCCAACACAGATACAGAGGCACAGAGAAAAACATGAATTTGTATTGGAATGTCCCCCAACAAAAACTTTGTATTTTGTTTGGGATTGCTCTCGGTTTAGATTATCTTTGCAGTGTTATTTCAATAGTCTCCTATGGCAAATCACAATACGGAACCCGGCAATTATCGTCAGGAACTTCGGCAGCGCATTTTGGCAGCCGCCATGATGGCGTTTCGCCAAAAAGGGGTAAGGGCTGTCAGAATGGATGATATCGCCAGTCAATTGTCCATCTCGAAGCGGACGCTGTATGAGATTTACAGCAATAAGGAACTGCTGCTCTATGAGTGTGTCCGCGACCACGATGAGACCATGGAGAGGATATTGGCCGAGCAACTTGCACCCGACAGCAGCGTGATGGACATCCTTGTCTCCTTCATGAGGTTGCATATCGAGGACAGCAGCAAGACCAATCCTCAGTTCTATGTTGAACTGGTGAAATATCCCAGGGTGAAGAGGTATATCGAGGAAAGGCGGAAAAAGCAGAGCAGTCGCACCACGGGCTTCATGCATCGTGGGATGGAGGAGGGCTATTTCAGAAGTGACATCAATTATGAGATTTTCAACATCATGATAGATGCATTTATGAAGCAAGTCGTTGAAAGGGAACTCTACAAAACCATCCCCCTTTCTGAAATCATCCAAAATGTCATCATGGTTATCCTCCGTGGGTTCTGCACCGACAAGGGACTAAAATATGTCAGCCGATTGGAGTTGTAGTATCTGTAAAATACCAAATATGTGGTAGGCAGAATAACGTATTAGTGCTATTCCCCATCTTTTAGGAAAGCCCTACCTTTGCACTTTGAAAATTTCACCGACAAAAAGCAGCAATTAATCATTATCTATAAACCCTGTTTTTATGAAGAAATTACATTTAAGAAAATTGCTTGTTGCCATTGCAGCACTCTTCATTTCGATAGGTGTGCAGGCACAGCAGAATGTATCAACCGGCATCCAGCAAGGTGTGTCAGGTCAGGTCACCGATGAAAACGGAGAGCCTATAGTGGGAGCAATCATCTCGGTCCCTGGCACCAAGAAGGTGACCGTATCTGATTCCGAAGGTAAGTTCTTTCTCAATCAAGCAACCTCCAATGATTTGGTGGAAATTTCGTATATGGGAAAGAAGACCGTTCGCAGGAAGGCAGGCTCCAAGCCACTCAGCATCACCGTCTTCGACGACGCAACACTGATGGACGAGGTGGTGGTGACGGGTTATCAGACCATTTCTCGCGAGCGCGCCACAGGTGCTTTCGGCAAGGTCAGTTCCGAACACCTCTCCCAGCCAACGTCGAACATTGGCGAGCGTCTCGTTGGAACAATCTCCGGATTGGCCAGCACAACCGATGCCAATGGTGACATTTCATTCCAAATTCGTGGTTTGTCGACGCTGGTGGCTTCCAACAAGGACCCGCTGCTGATTGTCGATGGTTTCCCTGTCGAGGCTTCCATCAGTTCGCTGAACCCTAACAATATTGAGAAAATTGATGTGCTGAAGGATGCTGCCGCAGCCTCCATCTGGGGTGCCAAGGCCGCCAATGGTGTCATCGTGGTGACGACCAAGGATGGCAAGGATGCCAGAAATGCCAAGGGCGGCGTGAAGGTGACGTTCAACAGCATGCTGAAGTTCTCTCCGAAGATAGACAACGACTACTATTCTGCCAACGCCTCCAATCAGGAACTTATCGACTGGCAGATTTATACCTTCCAGAACAAAGACTTCGGCAGAATGGCCCTCATCGGAGACGGCAACTCGAACAACAACCTCAGGTACAACTACAACTCCTATTCCAACCTGTATGTCATGCTCAACGAGAACAGGTTGGGCTATGTGTCCGACAGTGAGTTGCAGGCCTACATCGCCAAGATTCGCACACAGGACAATTCCGACCAAATCAAGGACTACCTGCTGGCAAGTCCCTTCACCCAGCAGTACGACCTGAACATCTCCCAAAGCAGCGAGAGGGTGCAGTCGAATTTCTCTCTGCTCTATGAGAACCAGCAGCAGTATCTTAAGGGAAACAGCAAAAACAAATACACCTTCAATGCCAATGCGAAGGTAAATGTCTACAAGTGGTTGGACTTCAGCGTCAACGGAACATTCCATTACAATCATCAGACGAACAACGGAGTGGCTTTCACGGGTCCGGCATTTGAACTGTTCTTCGACGAGAACGGAGATTATACCGATGTCGTCCGCCCCTATACCAGCCGCAACGACCGCACGTTCTATACGCCCAACGTGCATCGCTACCTCAACTGGACGGCATTCCCCTATCCCGACTTTGGCTACAACCCCGTACAAGAGCAGCGCGGCCGTGACTATACCACCAACACCATCAATGCCCGTGTGCAGGCTGCTTTGAACTTCAAGTTGGCAAAAGGTATCAATTTCGAGACGAAGTTCCAGTATGAGATTCTCAATACAGACACCCGAAACATCGACGACGAGACTACCTTCGCCACCCGGTCGACCATCAATATCAACTCGACATCAGACAAAACCCCCACAGGCGCAGTGACTCCCAACCTGCCTCCTGGCAGCATCCTAAAACAGGACCGCAGCTACACCGATGCCTACAACTGGCGCAACCAGTTCAACTTCAACCGCACGTTCGCCGAGCGCCATGAGGTGACATTCATCGCCGGTACTGAAATCTCCGACCGTGTCTTCAAGACTGTCGTCAATCCCCCTACCTATGGATACAACGACGAGACACTGTCCGTGGGCAAGGTGACCTCGCTGACCTATAAGAACTATTTCGGCAGCAACACCACTTTTTCCAACTATGTGAACAGCTATACCTACCAGCACGACCGCTACTTCTCTGCTTATGGCAACCTGGCCTACACATTCGACGGGAAATACACGCTGTCGGGTTCGGTGCGTACCGATGCCTCCAACCTCATCACCGATGACCCCAGCTATCGCTACGCCCCATTCTGGAGCATCGGCGGAAAGTGGATTGCATCCAAAGAGCAATTTGCCAAGGACTGGACCTGGCTCAACCTGTTGGCCGTCCGCCTCACTTATGGTTTCAACGGTAATGTCGACCGCTCGACATCCATTCAGCCGGTCATCCAGTACAATACGTCGCAGGATGTGCTTTTGCAGGATTATACTGCAACCATCAGCAGCTACGGCAATCCCACCCTGCGCTGGGAAAAGACCGGAACCGTCGACTTGGGCTTTGACGTCAGTATCCTTGGTGGCAAACTGACTGCCAAGTTGGACCTCTACAACAAGAAGGGCCGCGACCTGCTGGCCACCTTCAACCTACCTGCCGTGACGGGTGCTGCCTCCAACAGAATCAATGCGGCAGAGATGACCAACCGCGGCTTCGAGCTTGAACTGGGCACATATCAACGATTCGGTGAGGTTACATGGCGTGGAGCCTTGATGCTTTCCTACAACAAGAATACCATCGACAAGATGATACACACCACCTACACTGGTTTCGAACTGAGTGGCCAGGCTGAGGACGACAGCGGCAAGACCCCCGACGTGAGATACAGGGAGGGCTACAACGCCAACACCCTGTGGTCGTATGCCTATGGCGGGCTCATCAATACCGGAACCGAACAGAATCCGGCATGGTATCCGTCGGTCATGCAGGGCGACAATAAGGTGCCGCTTGTCGACAATCAGACCGAAGACTGGAGCGATTACATGGTCAACTCCGGCGTCTCTGTCGCTCCTTGGAACTCCAGCTTCTCCAGCACCATCAGTTGGAGAGACTTCGACCTGTCGTTCCTCTTTACTGGTAAGTTCGGTCACAAGTTCCGTCGCCTGACGTTCAACTACGCAATGTATGCCGCCCTCCTGCCCAATAAGGATATGGCAGAGGTCATCAGCCAGGACGGCAGCAAATACATCCCCTTTGCTGCAGCACCCTACTCTGACTACACGTTCGCTTCGTCTTCCATCGGCTACGACATGAACTGGTGGTCACGCTACAGCCGCTACATGGACTATGGTGTGGAGAGCGCCTCGTTGATACGATTCCAAGAGATCACACTGGCCTACAACGTTCCTCGGAAGCTTATCAACAAGATTGGTATCGGCGGCGTGAAGGTCTACCTGAAAGGCAACAACCTCCACACGTTCACCTTTAATAAATACGACGAGGATCCGGAGTTCCCGCTCGGCACCATCCGTCCGGTATCTTCCTATACTTTCGGTCTCAACATCACCCTATAAATCCATCCATATAATGAAAAAGCTTATTTATTTATCCACCATACTGTTGGTATCTGTCGCCTTCACCGCCTGCGACGACTTACTCGATGAGAAACCATCGAAAAGTACCTCGCTCACCATTGAGACGGGTGAGCATCTCTATGCGTTGCTCAACAGTTATAATGTTTATTATCTGGAGAAAAGCCCATGGCTCATCAACGCCTCCGACGACCAGCGTTGCTCCACCGACTGGTATGACATTGCCGGTTCCAGCAACTGTCCCGGCTATTTGCCATCGTCGCTGAGCTATGCGCTGTGGGATACTGGCCTCATAGCCAGTCAGGCTGATGAAAACTGGAAGAACGAGTATCTCAAGATTTTCTATGCCAACACTATCCTTGAAAAGGCCGACGAAGTGAAAGGACTCAGCAGTCAGGAGCGCGAGGCCATCAAGCAGGAGGCCCGCTTCATCCGTGCTGTCAGCTACTGGTATCTCGCCCAGGTCTACTGCTTGCCCATGGTGCCCGGCAATGAGGGCCGTCAGGGTCTCGTGCTGAAGACCTCAACCGATTTCGGCGAGTCGTTCAGCCGAAGCACACTCAAGGCCACCTACGACTTCATCGAGGCTGACCTGCAGGAGGCGCTGAAGATAGAGACTCCGTTTAGGAAGATAGGCAGCACCAACCGCTGGAACTCAGTACGTGCCAACAAGGCTGCCGTCAACGGCTTCGCCGCACGCTTCTACCTCTATCAGAATGACTATGCGAAGGCCCTCACCTATGCCGACGCCGCCCTCGCTGCCCACAACCAGCTTGTCGATTACAACACTGAGATGCACTATATGGAAACACCGACGACCATCAACATCAACGGTGTCGACGAGACCCTCCTCTTCCCTTATACCTATGAGGGAGGTGCCAACAATGTCAACGAGCGTATGTTGGAATGGAAAGAACTCACCTACTTCCGCATGCAATATGACAACAACTGGTGGATGATGCCAAGCGATGAGTTGCTGGCCCTGTATGACAAGACCTACGACCTGCGCTACAAATACCATTTCGTATCAAATTTCTCCTACATCACCAGCGTCAATACTCCGCTCATGGGATATGTGTTCTTCTGGAAAGACAGGATTCCGTCTGGTCCCACCACCGCCGAGATGCTGCTGACAAAGGCCGAGTGTGAGGCTCGTCTGGGCAGGGTGTCAGAGGCTATAAACACAGTCAACAAGCTGCGTGTGGCACGTTTCGACAATACCGCCCCAGCGAGTGCCATCAACCTGACGGCATCTGGCCAGGAAGATGCGGTGAAGAAGATTCTGGAGGAGCGCCACCGCGAAATGCCATTCGTACGCAGGTTCCAGGACATCCGCCGTCTGAACACCAACGGCGATGCATACGATGATGCAGGCGCGCTGACCAAGACTTTCTATTCTTTCACGCTGACCAATATCGACAAGTCGAACAAAAAGACCTACACACTTGAGAAAAACTCCGACAGGTATGCTTGTCCGCTGCCCGAGACGGAATTTATCGTCAGCGACTACGTCATCGACCAGAATATCTACCAGTAAAACCATCTTGATATGAGAAAAAGCTTTCTGGCACTTTGTATAGCCGCCACGAGTGTGTCATTTGCCCAAGGCACTTATAATATCAACGGACAGTATACAGTCCCTGACGGCAAGGAAGTGTTCCTCGTCAACCTTCTGAACAAAGACACTCTTACCGTGACCACTGTCGGGAACGGCCAGTTCTCTTTCACAGGCGAGTTGCCAGAGCCTATTTATGCCTATGTGGGCAACGGCAAAGAGCGGGTACATCTTATCCTGGAGCCAGGCACGGTTGCCATCGACCTCGACAATCGCACCTCGCATGGTACCCCTCTGGCCGATGCCTACATGGCATTCCATCGGCGCTTTTATTCATACGACGCCCTTAGGAATGACGAACGCAAGGCACTCACCGGCATCAAGGAGACAATCTCCCTCAACGAGTTCAACCAGCGATGGCAGCAGTTGGACGACAAATATCGTCGGTTGCAAGGCATACTTACAGACTCTATCGTCAGGGTCAATAGCGACAACTTGCTTGGTGCTATGGCCCTCGACGACCTTGCCCTGCGCGATTCTGCCGTGTTCTTGCGACTCTACGCCGGCATGACGCCAAAGATGCAGGCTGTCCCATTTCTCTATAAGGATTTCGACAACATCCGGCTGCAGAGCCGCACGGCCCCAGGCAAGATGTTCATCGACTACCAAATCAAGGGAGGCAACCTCGACGGCACCGATGTCAGTCTGTCAGACTATGTGGGCAAAGGCAAGTATATCCTGCTCGACCATTGGGCTTCATGGTGTGGTCCCTGCAAGGCAGAGATGCCTTATATCAAAAAGACGTGGGAGACTTTTGCTGGTGAAAAATTCGATGTGGTGAGTATTGCCGTCAACGACAAGCGCGATAAGACCCTTCAGGCGCTCAGCCAGCTCGACATGCCTTGGCATCAGATTGTTGATGCCCAAGACATACCGACGAAGGCTTACAACATTCTTGCAATTCCGAGAGTCATCCTCTTTGCACCCGATGGCACCATTCTGAAAAATGGTCTTCGCGGCGAGCAGATTTTCTCCACCGTGAGCGAGATATTGGCACAATAAAGGTCTGGACGGTTATAGCCTCTCCACTTGCTTCACACCCTTCACGGTGCGCAGTTTCTTAATCAGCGCCTCCAAGCGTGAGGTGTCATCTATCTGTACCACGAGGATGCCACCGAAAAGTCCGTCATGGCTGTCGATGTTGATTGACCGCATCACGATTTTCTCGTCTTTCGATATGATGCTGGTGATGTTGTTGACAATGCCGATATCGTCGTTGCCAACTACGCGCAGGGTGATGGAATATTGTGAAGAGCCCTTGCCGCTCCATTTGGCACGCACCATCCGGTAGCCGAAACGTCGGCGCAGTTCGGGGGCGTTGGGGCAGTCGGTGCGGTGAATTTTGATGCCGCCGTTGATGGTCACAAAACCGAATATCTTGTCGCCGTAGATAGGGTTGCAGCATTTGGCCAACTGAAAGTCGATGCCACGGAGGTTTTGGTCGATGACCAGCACGTCGTCGTTGCGGCGTACTATCTCCTCATCGGGGTTGGCGTATGTAAACTCGCCGGCGCTCCGAGCGGGAGCCTGTGGGGCGTTGCCTTGGTCGTGGTCGCGCACCTCGATGTATTTCTCAATCACCTCGTTGGGGTCGAGCTTCTCCTCTGCCAGTTGCTTGTAGAAATCGCGTGTCTCCTTGAATCCCAGCTTGTGGATGAGGTGCGACATCGTCGCCTCCTCCATCTCGATTTTCCGATTCTTGAAACGCCGCTCAAGCATCTCTTTGGCAAACAAACCGTCTTTCACCTGGGTCTCCTTCAGTGCCAGACGAATCTTTGACTTCGCACGCGAGGTCTTTACTATGCCGAGCCAGTCTTGCTTGGGCTTCTGACTGTTGGAGGTGAGCACTTCCACGGTGTCGCCACTGCGCAACGGTTCCCTCACGGGCACCATCTTGTTGTTGATGCGCCCACCCACGCAGCGGTTGCCCACATTCGAGTGGATGTGGTAGGCGAAGTCGAGTACCGTGGCACCCTTGGGGAATTTCAGCAGGTCGCCTTTTGGCGTAAAGACAAACACCTCGTCCTCATAGAGGTCCATCTTGAACTGGTCCATCATCTGAAGGTCGTCGTTGCTCTCCAAGGCAGAACGGATGTTGTTGAGCCAATCGTCTATGCTGGTGTCGCCTTTCACACCCTTGTATCGCCAGTGGGCGGCAAGTCCGCGCTCAGCCACCTCGTCCATCCTCTCTGTGCGTATCTGAACTTCCACCCATTTGTTCTCGGGACCAAGCACCGTGATGTGAAGGCTCTCGTATCCGTTGGACTTGGGCACAGAGAGCCAGTCGCGCATACGCTTGGGGTTGGGCTGGTACATGTCAGTGATGATGGAGAAGGTCTGCCAGCATTGCATCTTTTCCTTCTCAATCGGGGCATCGATGATAATGCGGATGGCAAAGAGGTCGTAGATGCCCTCAAAGCCACATTTCTGCTTCTTCATCTTCTGCCAGATGCTGTGGATGCTCTTTGTGCGCCCTTTCATGTGGAAGATGAGGCCGCTCTCACGCAATTTCTCCTCTATAGGACTGATGAAGCGCTCGATGTAGGCATCGCGCGAACGCATGGTGGCATTGAGTTTGTCCTTAATCATGTAGTAGGCATCATGCTCAAGGTATTTCAAACTGAGGTCTTCCAACTCACTCTTCAATTTGTACAGTCCCAGTTTATGTGCCAGGGGGGCATAGAGATAAGAGGCTTCTTCCGACACACGCCGCTTCTCTTCCTCATGCTCGGTGTCGCGGATTTGGCGCATGAGGTTAACACGGTCGGCAATCATGATGAGAATCACACGCATATCCTCTGCAAAAGAGATGAGAAGATTGCGGAAATTCTCACTCTCCACCGAAGGGCTCTTCATATACAGTTGTTGGATGCGCTGCAAACCATGGATGATGTGTGCGACACCCTCTCCAAACATCGAGGCAATCTCCTCTGTGGTGAGATGGTTGCTCAGTTGGCAGGAATAGATGATAATGGCCAATATACCTTCGCGCTTCAGCCCAATCTCCTCCAATGCTATCTGGGCGGTCTGAAGGCCGAACAGCATCGGATTGAGACCAAATACATTGCGCTGAATCTGCTCATTCTCAAGGGTTTCCTGTATCAAGCCACGTATTTTTGTCTCGTCGTCAGGCTGAAGCCAGTCACCAAGGGCTGATTTTAGAAGTGTTAATTGTTCGGCAACGGCACGCTTC
>JAGCXX010000176.1 GCA_017961115.1 Prevotella sp.
GAGACTGGTTCGCAGACCAAGCAAGGTGCGGGCAGTCCATTCCTTGCCACAATACTGAAAAGAATCGCCATCTCGCAAGGCGGCACAGAGGAGTCGTTCTACCAAGCCGTGGAAAGAGCATTCATGGTCTCAGCCGACAACGCACACGCATGGCATCCCAACTACAGCGAGAAGTACGACCCCACCAACCATCCCGTCTTGGGCGGCGGTCCGGTCATCAAGTTCAATGCCGCACAGAAATACGCCAGCGATGCCATCACCGCAGCCGTCTTCTCTGAGATATGCAGAAAAGCTGGAGTCCCATGCCAGCGTTTTGTCAACCACAGCGACGTGGCTGGCGGCAGCACACTGGGCAACATCCTGGCTTCCTCCATCCCGCTCCGTGGTGTCGACATGGGCAACGCCATCCTCGCCATGCACAGTTGCAGGGAAACGGGCAGTGTAGCCGACCACCTCTACTGCGTCAAGGCATTCACTCAGTTCTACGGATAAAACCTGCCACAATGAAATTCTTTATCCCGAGTGGTCAATAAATCCATTTTTTTATCTAAATTTGCAAACTGATAAAAGAGAAACCAACGGACAGGAATCATGACAAGAACACTGATACCGCTCCTTTTTCTTCTCTTGCTTGCCTGTTGCAAAGGCAGTCAACCATCGGAAGAACAGAAGGAGCCTCCAGCAAAAGAGGCAAAGAAAAGCCGTGCTGACTCCATCGGTATGCTCGTGGCAGCCGTGCAGAGCAACTCACGGCTCTACACCAGCGAGTTCCACATCCACAAAATCATCACGCACACCGATGAGTCGAGGCTGAAAGGCAGCATCTTGGGGCTGGACTACGATTTCGGCATCCCCGCCGGCAGCCGCCGCATTGCCATCCCGATGGATGCCACCCTCAAAGGATACATCGATTTCAGAGATTTCAGAAGCGACAATATCATCTTCGACGAGGACCGCATCGAGATTGTCCTTCCCGACCCAGCGGTGGAAATCACCAGCGCGAAAATCAACCACGACGAAATCAAGTCGTATGTGGCATTGCTTCGCTCCGATTTCAGCGATAAGGAACTTGCCGCTTTTGAGGCACAGGGCCGCGACAGCATCCTCGCCGCCGTGCCCTCGCTGAAAATCGCTGAGCGCACCCGTAGCAGCGCCGCCAACATCCTCATTCCGATGATACGCCAACTGGGGTTCAGCAATGACGAGATTGTCATCGTCTTCCGCAAGGACTTCGACGAGCAACATTTGCGAACAACCATCAATTAGACCATCATGCAAGCAACCCAACCCACGAAAGAACATCCCCTGCTGCGCCTGTTCCTCTCTGCCGCCACCCTGATAGCACTGGTGGTGATGGTGGTGGTCCTCACCACCAAAGGCACGCGCAACAGCATTTCACTCGGTTCCGACAACGCCGGCATCAGCATCGACTCCACCCAACTGAAATCAGTGAGGGATATCGGCCAATGGGAGTTTCTCACCGTGAGCGATGAGGAACTGGTAGACTCGACAGCAGGTCGTCTGCTGGGCAGCGACAGGCAGATTACCCGCATCTACTACGGCACCCTGCGCTTAGGCATCGACATGACGAAGTTGGGCGACAAAGCCATCCGCCTCCATGAGGACACGCTCGACGTGAAGTTGCCTCCCGTGCAATTGCTCGACCAGGAGTTCATCGACGAGACCCGCACCCGCTCGTTCTACGAGAAAGGCAGTTGGAGCCACGCCGACCGCAAGGCTCTCTATGAGAAAGCCAAGAGGCAGATGGAGTCGCGCTGTCTGACAGAGGACAATTTCAACATCACACAGGCAAGGGCTGTGGAGGAAGTGTCGCGTCTCTTCGAGACGATGGGATACTCCTATGTGGATGTTCATTTCTAAATCCCAAGCGAATCAATGGATATTATCAATAATTTCATCAGCAGCATCAACAGCGTACTCTGGGGCTGGCCCATGATTATCCTGCTGCTTGGCACCCACATCTACCTCACCATCATCCTGCGCTTTCCCCAGCGCAAGATTTTCAAGGCCATCAAATTGTCGGTGACCAAGGACCCAGGGTCGGAAGGTGACGTGTCGCAGTTTGGTGCCCTTGCCACCGCCCTTGCCGCCACCATCGGCACGGGCAATAGCGTGGGTGTGGGCACCGCCATCGCCCTTGGCGGTCCAGGAGCCGTGTTCTGGTGCTGGCTCACGGGCGTATTCGGCATCTCCACGAAATATGCCGAAGGGCTTCTCGCCATCAAATACCGCGTGAAGACCTCCAACGGCAAGATGCTCGGCGGACCGATGTATGCCCTGGAGCGAGGTCTGGGATGGAAATGGATGGGTGTTCTCTTTGCCCTGTTCTGCGCCCTCGCCTCCTTCGGCATCGGATGTACGGTGCAGGCCAATGCCATCTCCACGCTGTCGTTTGAGAGCTACCAGATACCCAACTATGTGATGGGAGGCATCATCTGCGTGCTCACTGCCGCCGTCATCATCGGTGGTGTGCGCAGCATCGCAAGAGTGTGCGGTGCCTTGGTTCCCTTCATGGCCGTCTTTTATGTCGTGGGGTGTTTTTACATC
>JAGCXX010000177.1 GCA_017961115.1 Prevotella sp.
ATGGCTTCAGGCGACCATCCCTCCAACAAGGTATTGGTTTCGTCAGTTGCCAATGAGGGACAGAGGAAAATTTCCTCTGCTATGTAACCCGCCTCCTTGCAATGTGAGAGTTCTCTCAATCCCTCAGCGACAAACAAACCACTTTTCCTCCTCTCCCCTGCTTTCTGCTGCAGGGAGAGGAGGCGTTTGATTTTTGGGTTTTGTGTACTAGTGATGTCTAATTGCTGCATCAGAACTTATAATCTATGCCCACACCGAACACGTTATTTGTCCGGGAGTAGGTGTCCGTTCCTGCCGTTCCCGTACCCAGATAATTATCCGTTTTCACGTCGTAATCACTGTAGATGGAACAGAAATAGCTGACATTGAGTCTCAAATTCTTGTTCAGATTGATTGCGCCACCCAGTCCTACACTATAACTGTCGCAGGCAAAGGATGTGTTGGTCTGATACTCATCAGAGAGGCCGTAGTCTGTACGTTGACCTCCAGCACTGATGGTGAACATATCATTGATATCGTACTCAATACCCGCCAGCACCTCATGTGTGCCGCCTTTCAGTTTCTCCTGACGGTCATTAGACATCTTTGCATGCTTGTCATCAAAGAAATGGTATTCAAGAGCTGCCCTAAGTTTCGGAGTGAACTCATACTGAGCAGCAACAGCGAGCAACGAGGGCATATCATAACGAGTTTTCTCGCCGTCCATGTAAGGTTTCATCTTGTTTCCAAGTTCTGCGTCTATCTTCTGCAGTACCATCTTACCTGCATCAGTCTGTCCAAGATATGTCACAAGCCCCGTTCCCATGCCAGCTGTCAGTTCGTTGGTGGTATTGGGTATGTCAAGTTTTGTGCGGAACTCATACTTGGCGCCTAAGGTAAGAGGTCCATTGTGATAATCCACACTGACGATGGGTGTGAATCCCCATCCTTTCTGGTCGACATCGAGTTGTAATTTTGCCAATTCGCCAAACAAAGGATGCTGGTCGGCTATGACATGTCCTTGATAGTAACCGTCATAATAGTTGGCCCTCAGACCCACAGCAGCAGAGAAATTCTCATGGAAGCGATAGGTGAAATTCAGTTGCCCCCCATAGATATACTGCTTTCCCTTCATTTGCGAGTCGAGCTTATACTGGTCGGGGGTGATGCCATTGGAAGCGAACATGGAACCCAGCAACACGTTAAACATCGGCACTCCCTCCTTGTACTCAACGAATCCTCCGCTTCCCACGATTCCAATCATCGATGAGATGGCCCAGTTGTCGTGCTTATATACAGCAAACAGTGCCGGCACAAAAGGTGCCGTGGCCTTTCCATGAAATTTGTGTGTTGACTCACCATACATTGCCTGAATCAAAGGAAACGTGGTGGTGATATCACGGTTCTGATGGGGACTCTGCCAGTTGAACGACAGTTGCCACCCCTCATGAGTCCATGCCAAACCAGCAGGGTTGCTGTAGGCAGCATCAATCTGATAGGTTGCTCCACGTGCGAACATTCGGTCGAATGCGATGTGGTAATTGGTGTTGGTCATCAGTCCGCCTGCCCATGAAAGGGAAAACGATGCTACAGCCAACAAAAGAGTGAACAAAGATTTTTTCATCATTAAAGTGTTAATTATGATTAGGAATGATTCAATCAAACGACATCCACCACCAAACCTTCCTGTGCAAGTGTGGTGTTTGGAAAGATTCTTCTTGCCTCCTCAAGCAACAGCGACTCATCATTATATCGTGAACTGTAGTGTCCGAGCAAGAGGTGATGAGCCTTAGCCTGCAAAGCCACTTTTGCTGCTTCTGCCGCCGTGCTGTGGCAATATGCCTCGGCAAGGTCTTTATGGCACTCATCATAGGTGCTCTCATGATAGAGCAAGTTGACTCCCTCAATGAGTTGGTGCAAGTCGGGAATGTATCGCGTATCCGAGCAATAGGCGAAAGCCCTTGTCGGGTCGGCAACGGTGACAAGCCTACTATAGTCCACCACATGCCCCTCCTCATCAGTCCAGTCCGCCCCCATCTTGATATCCATGATTTTGGACATTGGGATATGATAGAAATCAATCATGTCGCGCCGGATGTGAGGCAGTGTGGGCTTCTCCCTGAAGAGATAGCCACAACATGGTATGCGGTGCTGAAGGGGCAGTGTGCTCACTGTCACGGCACTGTCCTCATAGATGACCTGTGACACCGTGGTGTCCACTGGATGGAACGCCACCTCAAACTCCAGATTGGCGGCAAACATCGCCAGCATATCGTCGAGCAGCCTTTTGAGCTCAATTGGGGCATATATGTGAAGCGGTACTTTCCTTCCTGACAGGGCAAACGAGCAAATCAGTCCGATGAGTCCGAAACAGTGGTCACCATGCAGATGAGAGATGAAGACTGCCTTGAGTCGGGTGAACCTTACCTTGGTTCGCCGCAACTGAATCTGCGTCCCCTCACCACAGTCAACCATAAAGACACGTCCCCTCAACTCAACCACTTGCGACGATGCATAGTGGCGGGTAGTAGGTTTGGCACTGCCGCATCCCAGGACATGAACTTTAAATGGTTCCATGGCTGTGGGTCACAACTGCCGTTTGAAAGCGAAGATGCCTTTGTCGTTCTCGAGGTAGAGCGAGTCTTGGTCGAGGTTGACAATATCAAAAGTGTCTTTTGACAGGATGAGGTGGCCGTTGAAGATTTTCCATGAAGTGTAGGGATTGGACTCAGCCGTGACGTTTGATTCCACCACGCCACCGTCCTTGATTTCAAAGTTTTTGTCCAAACTGGTCCACCGTCCCATGAGCGATGTGATGTTGATGACCTTCTGCGCGGTGTTCTCGTCCTTTCCCACCACGCCGATGACCGCCATCTTGTCGCCTTGGAACTGTCCGCCCTGTACGTCGGCATCCCCATCCTCACCTACGAAGACATATTCGACGGTGTCGCCGCTGTTGGTGAGCAGTGTCAGTGAGTTCATGGCTGCATCGATACATTCTCCATATACGGTGCTGTCACCCACTTCCGCTTCCACATTCTCGTCCATCTTGACGACTGGCAGGTTGTTCTCTTCTGTCTTTTTCTTACAACCCATCATAATGAGAAGCACTAATGCAGCAGAAAGCAGCAGACCGAAGTATCTCTTTGTTGTGATGATGCGATAAATATTCATGATTGTTGTTCGTTTTCCAATTTCTTTGCTTCGTTCCACAGTTCATCCATCTCCTCGAGAGTCATCTGTGTAAGTGGTTTTCCCTCTCTGATGGAGTGTTGTTCCACATAATTGAAACGTCTGATAAATTTTTGATTGGTATGCTCCAATGCATTGTCTGGATTGAGATGATAGAGTCTTGCGGCATTGATGATGCTGAAGATGAAGTCACCAAGTTCCTCTGTGGATTTCTGCTTGTCGCCTTTTTTGAGTTCAGTCTCCAACTCTCCCAATTCTTCCCTCACCTTTTGCCACACATCCTCTGGTTGATCCCAATCAAATCCGACATTGTGAGCCTTGTCCTGAATACGGTATGCCTTGATGATGCTTGGCAAAGCTGCCGGCACGCCTGAGAGCACCGTTTTGTTGCCATCTTTCTCACGCAATTTGATTTGCTCCCAGTTTTGCAGCACTTGCTCCGCTGACTCCGCTTTCTCCTTGCCATATACATGCGGATGCCGGAAGATGAGCTTGTCGGCCTGTTTGTTGCATACATCTGCAATGTCAAAGTCCGCCTTTTCCTGTCCGATGAGCGCATAGAAGCATACATGCATGATGACATCTCCCAATTCCTTGCAAATGTTCTTGCTGTCGTCCTTCATGAGTGCTTCGCACAGTTCGAATACTTCCTCTATGGTATTGGGTCTGAGGCTCTCGTTGGTTTGCTTTCTATCCCAAGGACATTCCACTCTTAGTCTGTCGAGCACGTCGAGCAGCCGTCCGAAGGCCTCCAATTTCTCTTCTCTTGTATGCATGATATGTTGGTGTTCAAAGATATCTTTTGAGTTGCAAACTTACTACTTTTTTTTGTAAAAGCACACGAATTGCTGGTATTTTTTCACTGTCCTTTTTCTTCAGCCTTTTGTCTTTCCATTCTTGCCTTATATGCATTACTGTTTGGAAAGACAGATTCAAAATAGATTTTTGGGATGATATCGACATTTTGTTGTGGTGTAATCATTCCAGAAGAAGAGATGACAGTACCGTCACTGAATTTCGCCTCGAACGACCATTCTTGTCCGTCAAGAAGCCTATATTGTGGAA
This sequence comes from Prevotella sp., assembly GCA_017961115.1. GTDB lineage: Bacteria > Bacteroidota > Bacteroidia > Bacteroidales > Bacteroidaceae > Prevotella. Next base: position 4,237 of record JAGCXX010000177.1, read on the forward strand.
TGTCAGGCAGGTCATACTTTCTGAAATGATACCCACTGTGCAGTTGATACAAATGTTCGGTGACAATGGCCTCATGCATCATATCAAGGTATTTTTTGTCTACTTTGAACTTAAGATTCCGATACGAATAAGTGACGATAGCTGAGTCTTCGTCCAATTTAGAAATGGTGAAGGGCAAGTCTGGATTGTGCATCATACCAATCGAACCGTAACTGACGGAGAGCAGTTCACCTTTAGGCTCAGCTCTTTGGTCTGCCTCTTTGTTGCTTTCCAAGATGCTGCATTCACGAGCATATAAATCAAAACGAAGTTCCTCACGGTCAATCAGTTGCAAAGCCCTTTCCACCTTGGTCTTGCTTTCCTCATCCATGGTATTGCAACGCTCCTTGATGTAAAGGTTTTGCTCATGTCTTTTCTGAATGCTGTCATCCTTGAGTTTCGCGGTTTCGCTATCCCATTTGGACAATTCGTGAAGCTCATCGACACAGGAACGGTCATCGGTCATCAGTCTGGGCAATGGAGCCCTCAGTTTCGCCTGCTTCAGCATAGCCTGCACCTTCTTAATCTCTTTTTTGGTAAACTCTATCTGCGCTGATGCCC
>JAGCXX010000178.1 GCA_017961115.1 Prevotella sp.
ACTTTGTTCCGAATTTGCCACCATGACTGTTGGCAGAATGTGAAAACAGAATGAAACCAAAACCAATAATACTGAATGACAATGAGAAAATTTACCTTCCTACTGCTGGCATTGATTTCGCTCTTTACGGCAAAGGCTGACGACATCACCGTTAATGGTACTACGAGAGACTTTCTGGTTTATGCTCCAAAAAACTTAGGGGCAAAGAGGCCGCTCCTGATATCTTGCCACGGAATGAACCAGGATGCACCCTACCAAAAAAACATGCTGCAGATAGAATCGGTAGCCGATACCGCGAAATTTGTCACCGTCTTCCCCAACGGCATCGACAAATCATGGGACCTCGGGGGGGAAAAGGATTTGAATTTCATGAAGGCTATCATTGAAGAGATGGTGAAGAGATACGACATTGACCGCAATAAGGTCTATCTCTCCGGATTCTCCATGGGAGGCATGTTCACCTATTTCGCCATGAACCGCATGGCAAATGTTTTCGCTGCCTTCGCTCCCATCAGCGGATACCCTATGTGGGGTGCCAGCTTCACCAGTTCAAGACCAGTCCCCATCATACATACCCATGGCACAAGCGACGACGTGGTGGCTTTCAGCGGAGTAGCGAGCGTCCTGGCTGGATGGGTAAAGAGAAACGGGTGTCCTGCTACGGCGAAAGTGGAGAAACCATACAGGGCAAATCATATCACCCGACATACATGGGGACCGGGAACCAATGGCGTCGAGGTGGTGCTTATGGAGATGGCGGACAAGGGACATTGGATATCCAATGACAACGGTGTCAAAACGGGCGAGGAGATTTGGAACTTCTGCAATCGTTATGCGCTCAAGGATGACTATAAACCCCAGGTGAGTTTCACCTCTCCGCGGAACAACCTGTCGTTCGTCACTCTCGGAGGGGCTGGACAGGCTCAGGAAATTACTTTGGAAACGGAGGCGAGCGACCCTGACGGAAAAATTGTGAGCGTGTCCTACTATGAAGGCGACGAACTGCTGGCTGAGGTAGAGGAGGCACCATACACCTTCGTGCTGAAGGAACTCCTGAGGGGAGACCATGTCATAACGGCTGTCGCTAAGGACAATGAGGGATACACCGCCACGACCAAAACCAGCATAACGGTCAATGATGTACTGAGGAGCACTTATGCCTTCTCTAACTTCAATGATGAGGGATGTGTGCCCGACGGATGGGAAACGTTCGACGGACAGGAGAACCGCGTGGGCTTGGCTGAGGGATTTACCCAAGGTGCAAGGGTATTCATGTTCACGGGGAAAGAACATGATTTCGACTACGGACTTTACACCCGCAACGTGACGGGGGGCACACAGGAGGGATTCGTGCGTTATGCCAGCGAGAAGACCAATGCCTCTCTGACTCTATACCCCGGCAACTATCAGTTGTATGTGAGGGTTGCCAACTGGAACCAACCTTCCTTCACTCCTGTGACGGTGGCGCTGGAGAACATGGAAGGCGAGAGGGTGTTTGCAGAAACCTTCACACCTACTGCCAACATTGGCAATGCGGCTGAAAATAGTTTTTCAGGGTCATCTCCGCTGTCCTTCTCGGTCGATGTGCTGCAGCATGGGCGCTATATGGTCTCTTTCTATACGGCTGATTCTCCATGGGCCGACTTGGTCGTGGGCAGGGCAACACTGCGCCGTAAAGGTGACGTTTCCCTGGTTGCGAACACCACATCCTCAATTCCCGTGCGCAAACAATATTATACTCTTTCCGGACAGCAGGTGCTGCCTGCCGCTCAAGGCTTCTACGTAGAGAAGACCATCATGCAGGACGGAACCGTCATATCACGTGTAATAAGAAAATAGACCCAAGCCCGTCAGGTCCGTCAGACCTGTCAGACCTGTCGGACCCGTCGGACTTGTCGGACATGTCAGACTTGTCAGACTCCCTAAAAAATGAATCTTATAAATTCTTAGCATCTATGAAAATAATCTCTAAAATCCTTATCTCTCTTGTCCTGTTGGTATGCTGCCAAGTTGCCTTTGGACAGTCGGACAAGGGAAAAGAAGCCGATAAGGTCATCAACATGATCAATAAAAGGGGCTTCTGGCGACCTGCCGTCCAATGGCTGGAGGATGACAGCAGGGCGAAAGGCTATATCTCAATGATAGATGACTTCAGCGCTAATAGTCTGAAGGAAACCAAAAAGAGCATTGAGCGTGAACAGAAAGATGCCCAACAGTTGCTCGACGTGAGACAACTGCTCGTGGAAAATGCGAAGAAACCCAAAAAGCAGGACGAGTTGCTGGCACGGTATTTCAATGATGTCAGTGTTGCCAAACAGGTATTTGACGATGCCGAGAAGGTTGTGCAGCGATGCCAGATGCTTGTCGGGGCAATAGATGGCAAATTGGCAAATTACGTGCCGAAAACAATGCCAAAAGGAAAACTTCTCTATTTTAACAGCATCTCAACAAATGGCTTTGCGGGATTCCACGAGGAAATCACCCTGGAAAAGAAAAAAGATGGAAAACAGGTGCTGTCGGTTTATTCCAGAAACAGAAGAATGGAACCCATGCCCAATGAGGATGGTGTCATTGTCCTTAATGAACCGCAAACAGTGGAGGTAGACGACACCGTGTTCCAGCGTGTAAGGGATATGGTGGAGAAGGGGAGGCTCTATGATGTGGGAAGGCAATATATGCCCGACTACATGATTATGGATGCTTCCAACTGGTCGATGAGTTTCATCTTCGAGGGCGGGGATATAAGTTCAGGAGGTTATGCGGGAGGACCGGACAATTCCAAGGCTTTGAGAGAGATTGTAGAGTATCTTAAAGAGGTGGCAAAGAGCATAGCAGACAGCAAGTTGGAAGCCTATCTCTTCACATCCTTTCGTGAACCGTCAACCCAGGGATTGGAATACTTATACAGTTATGACGGACTGCGGTGGGACACAATCCCTGGCGTGTTTATGGAACCCATGGTGGGCAACGAAAAATCTTATCGTGATGCTTTTACAAAAGAGGTGAAATGGCCTACATATGCACCACAGCAGAAATGTCTGAGAGACCCTTCCATCGTGCAGGGACCCGATGGGACCTATCATCTGGTTTGGACTGTTCAGTGGTCGGGCAACCGCACCTTTGGCTATGCAAGTTCCAAGGACCTTATCCATTGGTCTGAACAAAGGGAGATTCCAGTCATGAAGAATATCCCTACCAATAATGTGTGGGCACCCGAACTCTTCTATGATGATGAG
>JAGCXX010000179.1 GCA_017961115.1 Prevotella sp.
ACGGCTGCGCGTATGCCTGCACTGCCAGTCTTCTCCTGATACTCCTGCTGTGCCTTCTTCATCTGTGCGATAAAGGCTTCACTGCCCTGCAAGGCACAGAAGCCGATGCTGGCAGCAGTGCGGCTGGCATCGACATCGCTCTGCCAGTGGGCACCCACGATAACGCGGCTGTTGCAATAGTCCCAACCACGACTGAAGATTTCGTCGGCACGTGAAGGTGCTATCTGAGCCAGGAGCAGTGAGATGCCCCATCCGCGAAGACTATGGCCTGAGGGATAACTGCCCTCACCGCGCAACTCGTCTTCCTCATGGGATGGCATCGTGTCGTCGTAACGCTCAAAAGGACGCTGGCGATGATAGAAAGCCTTGGTCTCCTTGCGCATGGGGTCGGTGGTGGCAAGGCTGGTCTCCATCAGTTTCCATATTTCGGGTGTGCCGGTCTCGGTGATCTCCAGTCCGAAAGCATCTTTCCACTGAGCATAGAGTTTGGTGTGGTCGTCCCATTCCGCATCGCCTATAGCCAGTTCCACGCGTTCTTTATCCTGTCGTTGTTGCTTGCCCCAGGCATAGCGCACCACGTCGTTGGCAAACTCCGGACTTTCGAAAGAAGGAGGAGGCGGCATAATATTAATCAGTTTGGGGAGTTGGTCCAACTCAAAATACGGCTGCACAGCATCATCCTGTGCGCTAACGTTTGTTGTAACCATTAAGGCGGCTACAGCCATCAGGAGCATCTTTTTCATATTCTGCAAATTAAATTCTATAACTGTTCTATTTTGCTATCCATATCACCTACAGTCATTTCGCTGCTTCGCAGTAGGAGGTTCGGCAGGAAAGCAGCACCTCTTATTTGGATGCTGCAAAGTTACGATTAAACAAGTGAAAAGCCAAATCTAATTTGACTTTTCTAGGTATGAAGCACCTTGGGTTGTCAAATGTTCCCTTTCTTTTGTAATATTTCCGACTGACAATGATAATGATGAAAAACAAAATAATAAAGAAAAAATAAGATGAGGATACTTTTTATTTCTCATATTAGGAAAAAATAACTACATTTGCATTCAAAACAAACTATCACCTATGAAAAAGCGATTACTACTTATTCTTTGCATTCTATCAAGTCTGATAACCAATGCCAAGGTGGTGCTGCCCAAGATGTTTTCCGACGGGATGGTATTGCAGCGCGAGACACAAGCCAACCTATGGGGGTCGGCGCGGAAGAACGCAACTGTCACCATCACCACATCCTGGGATAAGAAAAAATACCTGTCCAAGACTGATGGCAACGGGCAGTGGCGGCAAGCCATCATGACACCAAAGGCTGGCGGTCCCTACTCCATCACCCTCAGCGACGGTGAGGAATCCACCCTCAACGACATCCTCATCGGCGAGGTGTGGATTTGCAGCGGACAGAGCAATATGGAGATGCAAATGAAAGGGTTTAAGGCCCAGCCCGTAGAAGGAGCCATCACCGATGGCCTGCACAGCCGCGACCCCCACCTGCGTATGTTCACCGTGAAGCGCAACAGTCAGTTTGCCCCTGTCGACACCGTCAGCGGCGGTTGGATGGACGCCACCCCCGCCCATGTGCGAGAATTCAGTGCCACTGCCTATTATTTCGGACGTGCGCTGCGCGACGTCCTTGACGTTCCTGTCGGTCTGATTGTCACCTCCTGGGGCGGTTCTGCCTGTGAGGCATGGATGACCGCCGAATGGCTACGCGCCTTTCCCGATGCAAAAATCCCACAGTCAGCAGCCGACATCAAGTCGCAGAACCGCACCCCCACCGTGCTTTACAACGGAATGCTTCATCCCCTCATCGGCTACACCATGCGCGGTGTCATCTGGTATCAAGGTGAAGACAACGTGCCGCGTTATGCCACCTACGCCAACATGCTCGGAACGATGATACGCGGATGGCGTGCCGACTGGAAGCAAGGCGACTTCCCTTTCTACTACTGTCAGATAGCTCCTTATGACTACAGTCTCATCAATTGGGACGTAAACAGCGCACTGCTACGCGAACAACAAGCCCGTGTGGAGCGTGAAGTGCCCAACACCGGCATGGCGGTGCTGATGGACGCAGGACTGGAATATGGCATCCATCCCCGCAAGAAACGCCAAGCAGGCGAACGACTCGCCATGCTCGCTCTTGGCAAGACCTACGGTATCGGCGGCATCCCCGAGCATGCACGCTATGAGGGTGTGGAGTTTAAGGGCGACACCGCCATTGTGCGCTTCGACCGCTCCAAGGAGTGGGTGTATTTCGACCGAGGCACCACCAGCGACCTCTTTGAGATAGCCGGAGCCGACCGCATTTTCCACCCAGCCAAGGCTTGGATAGAACGCAACCGAGTCTATCTGCGAAGCGAAGTGGTCAAAGAACCTGTCGCCGTGCGCTATGCCTTCCGCAACTGGGCCGACGGCGACCTCTTCTGCGATGGACTGCCTGTAAGCAGTTTTCGAAGCGATAACTGGGAGGAATGATTTAAGAGTTCATCATTCATAATTAATCGTTCATAGTTATTTAAGACAGATAGCGGATATGACTAAGTTTTTGCTGTCGTTTCTGATGTTGTTTGACATGGTTGTGGCTCAGTCAGCCGACTATGTTCCGAGTGACTATGTATGGACTTCGCCGAGCAGGAACTCCAGCGAGTCGATGCCTTGCGGCGGCCATAACATTGGCATGAACATCTGGGTAGAGGACGGCGACCTCCTGATATATATATCCCAAAGCGGTTGGTTTGATGAGAACAATACCCTTCTGAAAGCTGGACGGTGGCGACTTCATCTCGACAGTAACCCATGGGGAGGTGAGGACTTCCGACAAACGCTCCACCTCGATCATGGAAATGTCATCATCAATGGTGGCGGCACAGAGGTGACGATTTGGGCAGATGTCTTTTGCCCCACAGTCTTTTTGGATATCCGCTCACGTCAGAAGACACATGCCACACTCAGTTATGAAAGTTGGCGCTACAAGAATCGTCCGCTCACCAAAGCTGAGTGCCAGCAATGCTCCTACAAATGGCTGATACCCAAAGACTGCATCACCTATGCCGACCAAATAGACGTTCGTGACCAACTGTTGACTGTCACCCATCGCAACACAGCGCAGACCGTTTTTGACTACACGGTATCATACGAGCGGCTTGATTCCATTAAAGACAACCTATACAACTCCCTTGGCGGCAGGACGATGACCATGACGATGAAAGCCGATGGTTTTCATTTTAATGGCACGAGTGATGGGCAATATGCCTCCACTGACTACCGGTCATGGAACTATCAACACGACCATTTGCGACATGCCATCGTGCAAATCACTCTCGACAACGGCGATGGTCTGCCTATGAGTTCCCCACGCTATGTCCAAGAATCTAAAAAGCGGTCTGCCCGCTGGTGGCACGCCTACTGGCAGCGCAGTTGGATTGTGGCAGACGAAAAGAATCCCGATGCTGCACGCATGGTGCGCAACTACGAACTGATGCGCTATATCCTGGGCTGCAACGCCTATGGTCAGTGGCCCACGAAATTCAACGGAGGCCTGTTCACCTTCGACCCTGTCTATGTGGAGGAACCCAAAGATAACGTACCCTCCAACCCCTTCACCCCCGACTACCGCAAATGGGGCGGCGGCACGATGACCGCACAAAACCAGAGACTCGTCTACTGGCCCATGCTGAAGAGTGGCGACACCGACATGATGGCAGCCCAACTCGATACCTATCTGCGCATGCTGCCTACCGCCGTGGCGCGAACAAAATATTACTGGAATCACGGCGGAGCCTCCTTCACCGAACAGATTGAGAACTTCGGACTGCCCAACCCAGCGGAGTATGGCAAGCATACTGAGGACAGCGACTGGGGTATTGAGCGCAATGCCTGGTTGGAATATGAATGGGACACTGCACTGGAGTTCTGCCAAATGGCCTTATTGGCATCAAGTTACGCCAACGACTCCTTGACCTACAAGAAATACCATCCGCTTGTTGAGGAATGCCTGCGTTTCTTCGACGAGCACTATCAGTACAGGGCACGGCAGCGTGGTGCCAAGGTCTTCGACGAGAATGACCGCCTCATCATCTATCCCGGTTCTGCCTGTGAGACCTACAAGATGGCCTACAACCCATCGAGCACCATCGCCGCTCTAAAGGCAGTGGTATCACTTTTCCCCCAATCGCCACTTGCCCCAGAACGCATCCCCGATATCCCGCTCCATGTCATCGACGGCGACACCTGTATCGCACCCGCCGTTGTCTGGGCACGTATACAGAACACCGAGACCCCACAACTCTATCCCGTCTTTCCATGGCGCATCTATGGATTGGGGCGCGACGCCATAGACATAGCCCGCAACACCTATTGGAAAGACCCACACGCCACCGCCATGCGCAGCACCAAGGGATGGAAGCAAGACAACATCTGGGCAGCCTGTCTGGGACTCACCAACGAGGCACGGCGACTCAACACCGAGAAGTTAGCCGATGGTCCCTACCGCTTTCCTGCTTTCTGGGATGCAGGTTTCGACTGGGCACCTGACCTCAACCGCGGCGGAGCAGCGATGATTGGCTTGCAGGAGATGCTGCTGCAAGAGGCGCCCGACGGGCAGTTGATTCTCTTCCCCGCCTGGCCCAGAGAATGGGATGTCCGTTTCCGCCTGCATGCCACCAAAGGCCGCATTGTGGAGGGAATCCTCAGCAACGGCAGCATCACCCATCAAGTCATCACCGACTCATCATTACGTCCATGAGAATCCGCTTCCTGACACTCCTGCTGTTGGTTTTCCTCCACACCAACGCACAGCCCATCATCACAAGAACGTCCTGCAATCACCAAAGTGGAACGGCGGCCATCGTGGATGGCAAAATTCGCGTTGGGTGGCAATATGCCGACAAAAAACAGGCGCCCATCATGCAGGACATTTATCAAATCAGGGTGCATGAGCGCCTTTTCCACCAAAAAGTCTATGACAGTGGCAAGGTACATACTACTGAGAGCCA
>JAGCXX010000180.1 GCA_017961115.1 Prevotella sp.
GGGGTCATCCTTATCAATACCTACGGGCTTGCCTTCCTCCTCAGGATAGAAGCGGAGGTTTTCGAGCAGCAGCACATCACCTGGCTTCAGTGCGTCGGCAGCCTCCTTGGCCTTGGCGCAGTCGGGAGCGAACTTCACCTCTGTGCCGAGAGCGTCAGCCACAGCGTCCACAATCTGGCTGAGGGAGAACTTGGCGTTCACCTTGCCTTTGGGTTTGCCCATGTGTGACATGATGATGAGCGCGCCACCATCAGCGAGAATCTTTTTCAGTGTGGGAAGGGCACCGCGGATGCGGGTGTCGTCGGTGATTTTTCCGTTTTCGTCCAGGGGAACATTGAAGTCCACGCGTACAATTGCCTTCTTGCCGGCAAAGTTGAATTGGTCAATTTTCATAAGTTTAAAATATAGTTAGAATTAAAACGATGCTGATTTTTCTGCAAAAGTAATCATTTCCAACCAAATAAAGTATTCATCTCCTTGTTTTTTTATGTTTTTTCACTTTGAAAAGGATAAGTGGGGGCTTCGCCGAAAGTACTCTCGCTCGGGAAAGAAAATAAAAACTTCGTTATTTATTTTGCTTTCCACTCGCTTATTCGTACTTTTGCAACAGGAACTAATCACTAATGAATATCATGATAAGAAAAGCATTTCTTCTTTTGGGAATCATTTGTCTGGCTTCTACTGCCAAGTCACAAATCCAGACCAATGCTGGCGTGCAATACCTGCAGAACCTGGCAAAGGATATGTCGACAGACTTCAACGACCTGTCCAATACTTATTTCTTGGCTGACAGTTTGGCAGAATGGGATGCTGCCAATGCACAGGGAAAGGTGAACTGGAAACGTTACAGACTCTCTCCCAGACAGGCATTCAACCTCAATGGATACTGGCCAGTGAGGATGCAGATGCTCGATTTCCCCGACACGCAGTATGACAATGACCCCAACTTGGATATACGTATCGATTTCATCAATGAGCGCACCGTCCGCGTCAGAATGCTCACCACCCCAATTATTCCGGTGAACAGTGATGAAACCGACCCCATGCTGTCGGATGAGTTCAAGACCAATATAAGAGGAAAGAACTTGTCTCCTGCTTCACACGGCTGGAGTACCGCGGACAGTAAAAATGCCGTCATCTACAAAAGTGCAATGGGTGCTGTTGAAGTGCAGCGCTATCCATGGCGTATCATCATCCGCGACAAATCAGGAAAAATACTCACACAAACACGTTCCATCATTGACAATGACTCCACGCAGGTGAAACTGTTGCCCTTCTGTTTCATCAAACGAGGGTCGGACAACTCCAGAAGCATCAATCCCGTCTTTTTGCTGTCACCTGGCGAGCGCCTTTATGGTTGCGGTGAGTCATTCACCTCACTCAATAAGGTAGGGCAGAAGGTACACCTTTATGTGACAGACCCCCAGGGACCGGAGACCGACGGAATGTATAAACCAGTACCATTCTATTTCAGCAACCGTGGCTATGGCATCTTCATGCATACCGGTGCCCCTGTCACCTGTGACTTCGGAGCCAGTTACATCGGAGCACAAAGGCTGTTTATGGGAGATGAGGCAATGGACTTCTTCATCTTCTTCGGGCAGCCCAAGGAAATCCTTGACGCCTACACTGATGTGACCGGGAAAAGTCCGATGTTGCCCCTCTGGACCTTTGGCACCTGGATGAGCCGCATCACCTATTTCTCACAGAAAGAGGGATTGGAGATAGCCCACCAACTGCGCGCCAACCGCATTCCTTCAGACGTGATTCACTTCGACACGGGATGGTTTGGTGTTGACTGGCAATGCGACTATGAGTTTGCCAAGGACCGTTTCCCCGATCCCGAAGGTATGCTGAAGACCATGCGGAACGACGGATTCCACACCTGCCTTTGGCAGTTGCCCTATTTCACCCCCAAGAACCGCTATTTCAAGGAGATAGTGGAGAACAACATGCATGTGCGCAATGGCATGGGAAGCCTTCCCTACGAAGATGCCGTTTTGGACCTTTCCAACCCCACGACCATCAAATGGTATCAGGACAAGATAGGTCATCTTATTGACATGGGTGTAGGAGCCATCAAATGCGACTTTGGAGAGGCAGCCCCCTTCAATGGTCTGTATGCGAGTGGCAAGACCGGTTTTTATGAGCACAACCTCTATCCGCTGCGCTACAACATGGCATTGTGGAACGGAGTGAAGGAACATTCCGGTGAAGGTGTTATCTGGGCACGCAGTGCGTGGGCCGGTTCTCAGCGATACCCCCTGCATTGGGGAGGTGATGCCGCCACCAACGACATCGGTATGCTCGGCGACCTTCGTGGCGGACTGAGTTTCGGACTTAGCGGCTTCTCTTTCTGGAGTCATGACATGGGCGGTTTCGTCACCGCCTCACCCGAAGACATCTACCGCAGATGGCTGCCGTTCGGTTTTCTGTCATCACATACGAGGGCTCATGGAGCACCCCCCACGGAGCCATGGCTCATCAGCAAATCGTTTACCGATGCCTTCCGCGACTGTGCCGAGATGAAGTACAAACTCATGCCGTATGTCTACGCACAAGCCAAAGACTGTTCCAACCGAGGCCTTCCGATGGTAAGGGCGCTGATGGTGGAGTTTCCCGACGACCCCGGCGCATGGCTGGTGGAAGACGAGTATATGTTTGGCGAGCAATTGTTGGTAGCCCCATTGCTTGAGAGCGGAAACAGCCGAACCTGTTATCTGCCTCGCGGCAAATGGATAGACTATCAGACAGGTAAGGTGTATGAAGGCGGATACCAAGTAATTGAGGCCGGCAAGATACCTTGTATCATCTTGGTCAGGGACGGTTCGCTCATCCCACATGTTCCATTGGCGCAATCCACAGACAAAATCAATTGGTCGAAGATAGAACTCAAGGCATACAAGGCAGATGCCACCA